>NZ_JAJBJB010000032.1 GCF_021811845.1 Candidatus Cyrtobacter zanobii
GTATTACTTACCACTTCTAATACTACTGACATTACTTGATTATGTCTATAGTTGCTAGGCAATACCAAAGATAGATATAAAATTATTCTGCTCCTTTATAAAGTTGCCAATGTCTGAAAATACGCCTAATTATCGCTACCGCATTTTTTACACTTTGTATTCATAACTTACTTTTTGGAGCTTGTTTAGCATCATTTTAGCAAATTATCTATTTTATAGCAACACTCCCAAGTAAATATACGACTTGGCGTAAGAACAGAATCAGAGACAATTCTGTCAAATAGCGCTTCATGGTGTTATAGCAGGGATTGTTAATCATTAGTAGATATAATAAGTCGCTATAGTGCCAACCAATATTATCAATTAAGTAATGAGAATGGACTTAAAGTAATTGACAAATATGGGATAGCCTTGATGCGCTATAAAGGCCAAAAGGGATAAAAGAGCTGCTAAAGCTTACAGATGCGGCAGGGGGGCCCTTCTTACATACATTATGCTATTGAGCAGGTTTTTTGTTTCAACTTGATCTATAAAATGGGAATAGTGCTTTAATTCACTATTATCTATAAATGTAGCGATAACCGAAACGATATGTGCAAATTTTTCGATATTGGTATAACTGAACCCATCCATCATTTCTAAATGTGTGTGTTCTTGATATATGGCGCGCAGTCCATCATATAACGATATAGAATATTCATCTGTGTGCAACTTTGTTAAAGTTACAGTCTTTTTAAAACCTAGTGCCATTGATGCATGGATTAGAAGGTCATTATGAAGTGCAGACTCTATTATAGCATATGTGGCACACAAGCTTTTTGGTGTAAGTAATTGTATTTCATCCACTATAGAGCTGAAACCTAAAATTTTCTTCATTGGTGCGAATTCCCTCAATTGGGTTTTATATGTATTATTCTCAACTGTAATGATGGGCACGCCAGATACAGCATAATCTGAGATCTTGAGGGTAGTTGTATCAGCACTGATTGTGATATCATAGCCAATATTGCGCATATAAAACGCAAATGCAGTATACAAGGTATTGATGCCATGAATGGTAGAAATAAAAATATTCTTCTGGCTCTGAACGCCGCTTGGATTAATAACCCTTTGGATGGCACTTGCAATGGAAGCGGCTTCATGTATAGAGGCGCCCTTGATGTGAAGGGCCGTTAGAAAGCTTGCTATTTGAGCTGGGCAAGAATAACCACGAGCAATTGCACTAATTGTGTGTAAAATTTGGTCATGTGAAAGATCATGGCCGCCAATCAATCTTGCTATACATTGGTTTATAGATTGCATTTAAATAATATACTGTTTTTCTAATTTAATGAATCTATTAGCTGTATGACTGAATCTTCAGTCATTTTTTCATGTGTTTCTTTATTGATTTGTATTACAGGCGCATCAACACATGCACCAAGACACTCTACCTCCACAAGTGTAAATTTAGAATCTCTAGTAGTTTGCCCAACATTGATATTGAGCTTTTTTTTACAGGCTGATAAAACTTTATCAGAGCCCATTAGCCAGCACGGTGTAGTCCTGCATACTTGTATCAGGTGCTTGCCAACTGGTTCCTTGTTATACATTGTATAAAATGTGACGATCTCATATACACGAATAGGTGGTATAGAAAGGAATTTAGCAATATAATCCATAACTTCCTTTGAGATCCAATTATTGTTCTGGTCTTGGGCTAGCCATAAAAGTGGCATAATTGCTGCCTGCTTGTTTGGGTATTTTGACAGTATTTCATCTGCCTTTTGTAGATTTTCTTTTGTAAATTTAAATATTGCCATGATACTACCTATCAACTTCACCAAATACTATGTCCATACTCCCTATGTTAGTCACAACATCAGCTAATAAATGTTTTTTGCTCATAAACTCAAGACCCTGCAGGTGAGCAAAACCTGGCGCTCTAAGATAGCATCTATACGGTTTATTAGAACCGTCTGCGATTAAGTGAACACCAAACTCACCCTTTGGTGCCTCAACTGCAGTATATGTATCGCCTGCTGGTACTGCATATCCTTCTGTGTATAGCTTAAAGTGATGTATGAGCTCTTCCATAGAAAGCTTCATGTCAGTTCTAGATGGTGGTGAGACCTTTTTATTGCTACTTTTCACAGGGCCAGCTGGCATATCTTCTATGCACCGCTTCACGATTTTTGCAGATTCTTTTACTTCTTCTACCCTAACAAGGTATCTATCAAAGCAGTCACCGTTTTTTCCAACAGGAATATCAAAGTCCATCTTATGATATACATCATACGGTTGTGATTTTCTTAAATCCCATGGAACGCCAGAGGCGCGTAGCATAGGGCCTGTAAAAGCCCAATTCAGGGCTTCCTCTTTTGTCACAACACCTATATCAACTGTGCGTTGTTTGAATATTCTATTGTCTGTCAGAAGTCCTTCCACCTTCTCCATAAAACTTGGTACTGTTTTGATGAATGAGTATATATCTTCAAGAAGTCCTTCTGGTAAATCCATAGCAATGCCACCAGGCCTGATATATGCAGAATGCATCCTAGCGCCACTGGCGCGCTCATAAAACTCCATTATTTTTTCCCTTTCCTCAAAGCTCCAAAGAAGCGGTGTAGTTGCTCCAACGTCAAGAGCCTGCGTCGTGATATTTAAAAAGTGGTTCAGAATTCGTGTAAGCTCACAAAACATCACCCTGATGTATTGGGCGCGAAGCGGTACATCGCAAGCCAGCAACTTCTCAACTGCAAGTGCAAAGCAGTGTTCTTGGCACATTGGTGAGACATAATCTAATCTGTCAAAATACGGAATAGCCTGTGTATATGTTTTATATTCTATTAATTTCTCAGTACCCCTATGGAGCAGCCCTATGTGTGGGTCTGCCCTTTCTATTACTTCACCATCCATCTCAAGAATAAGTCTCAAAACACCGTGTGCAGCTGGGTGTTGTGGGCCAAAATTAATTGCAAAATTTTTCTTATTCATAATAAACCAGCTGAATTTTTAGCAAAGAGGAGCAAAGAATCAAGCTTCACAGCACAGAATGTGCAGAACGCTGCACATATGAACATTATCAGCCATTTTTCACAGCCTATATCAAGCTTAGCAACATTTTTACCTTTATCAAAATACATAGCCTTGATTATTTTTAGGTAGTAATAAATGCTAACCAGGCTTGCCAAGACCAAACAATAGGCAAACGGGAATAGGTTGCTCTCTATGAGAGCGATAATGACGTATAATTTCCCAAAAAAGCCTATAAATGGAGGTATCCCAGCCATTGAAATGATAAAAACAACCAGCAGGGCCGATAGTACTGGGTTTTTAGAGGCAAGCCCTGAGAGTTGTTCAATCTCCAGGCTGCCACCAGATCTTTCAAATGAGATTAAGAAGGTGAATAATCCTATATTAGCCACCATATAAACCGCCATATATAGCGTGAAATATTGTATATCACAGCTTTTGCCAGTTGCGAGTGCTGAAACCATGAACCCTACTTGCGAAATTGAAGCGCATGCAAGCAGTCTTTTGATATTCTTTTGCTTAAATGCAGCGAATGCTCCAGTAAAGAGCGAAAGCACAGACATTGTGATGTATACATAGCTTAGGTCAACTATCATCCCATAAAACGGGCGATACATCAGCTTTGCGAAGGCAGCGAGTGAGGCAATTTTTGGTAAGCTAGATAGGAGTGCCGTAATATGAGTGGAGGCACCTTGATAAACATCAGGAACCCATACATGAAATGGTGCCAATGAGATTTTAAAGCAGAATGCGCTGAGTACAAATATACAAGCAAGCGCAAATATATGGTTACCTTGCCCATCTGTTAGTGCATAATTCCTTATCTGTGCAAAATCTATCGAGCCGCACGTACCATATATGAGCGCACATCCAAGTAATAAAAAGCATGAAGATATGGAGCCTAGCACGAAATATTTTACAGATGCTTCTTGTGCTTTCCTATCATCAAGATTAGATGCAACCATAATGTAAAATGGTAGAGTCATAAGCTCCATACCGAGATACAAAGGCAGCAACCCATTGCTGCTGATCATTATCATACCGCCAGTTAATGAAAACAATAAAAGGCCAGAGAGTTCAGTATTAGACTTTGCTGCAAAGTACTTATCAGAGATGGATAGAATTAATGCTAATGCAGCAATAAGAAGTAGTGATTTAAACGTAAATGTAAAACTATTTATCTCGATAGAATTGGTTAAAGGTTCTGTAGAAAGTGGTTGAAATATAAAATATAATGAAGCCAGTAAAGCTAAAAAAGGAACAGCATAAATAAACCTATGTGTATGTTTGCACATTGATGATGCCATGGCAAGTAGCGCACCAATTATGAGAGAAATTTCAGGTAATAGAGCAAGCAATGATATACTCATAGAGCACCACCGTAAATCATTCTAAAATTTATAAAAAGTAGTTGCAGCAACTCCACAGATGAATTTGTAACCATTATAATAGAATCTGGAAACACGCCTAATATTACAATCAAAGAGCACATGATCAACAGTGTAAGGAGCTCATGGCAGCTTAAGTCCTGCATATTTTCACAATTTTTATTTGTGTTGCCGAATATAATTTTGGCACATAAAAACAACATATACGCAGCGCCAAGAACCATTCCAACAGAAATAAGTGCGCCATAGACAAAATTGTATTTGAATATAGCGAATGTTACAAAAAATTCACCTATAAACCCAGATGTGCCTGGTAGTGCTATTGAGGCTAATGAACATAGAATAAAGAAGAATGAAAACCGAGGCATGACGCCAGCAAGCCCGCTATAGAATGAAATTTCCTTCGTCTTTTTTCTATCATATAGCGCTCCTATGCAGAAAAATAGTGCAGCGGATATAATGCCATGGCTTATCATAGAAAAAATTGCACCATGATATCCTTGTACATTTAATGCAAAAATCCCAGCTGTCACATAGCCCATATGTGCTATAGATGAATATGCTACAAGCTTTTTTATATCACTTTGGACGAGTGCAACCATGGAGGTATATATGACAGCAATAATGCTTAAAATTATCACAAAATCCGAATAGTATTCAGAAGCAGCGGGGAAAAATGGTACGGAAAGTCTTATAAATCCATATCCACCCATCTTTAACAAGATACCAGCAAGTAGCATAGACCCAGCAGTTGGTGCTTGCACGTGCGCATGTGGAAGCCAGCTGTGCAATGGTAGCATTGGAAGTTTGACGGCAAATGCTATGAAAAAACCAATCCATAATACTTGCTGTATTGTGAATGGATACCCTCTTGTAATGTGGTATAATATTGAGATGTCCGAGATATCAGATTTAGTAATTATATATACTATAGATAGCAGGAAGAGTAGCGACCCTGCAAACGTATATATGAAAAATTTGAAAGCAGCTTTGGGGCCCTGGTCCCCTCCCCACACGCCTATTAATATAAACATTGGTATTAGTGAAGCCTCAAAAAAGATATAAAACAACACTAGATCTAATGCAGAAAAGACGCCTATGGTAATACCCTGTACCATCAACAGCATGGCAAAGAATGATGGTGTTTTATTAGAGTTCCATGCAGATAAGATGCAAAATGGTAACAGGCATGACGTTAGCATAATTAAGCTAAGCGAGATGCCATCGATGCCTAACCTATATGAAAAAATAGATAATGATTTTGTATTAGATAAAAACTGAAAACCCTTTTCGCTCAAATCGAAGTTGCTCAGCATATATAGTGCTAATACAAGGCTAAATATAGATGAGAGTAGTGCTATATACTTTGCCTGCGTATTACAAGTTGTACGGCAAAAGGCCCCAAGCATAAGCAATAACAGGGCTACGGCTATAGGAAGAAATATTTGTAGCGACAGTATACAGTTAAACATTTATATCACTTTCCTAAAATATAAATAACCTAAGGCTATTAACCCAACCAGAATAGAATATATGTATCTATGAGTCTTTCCGCTTTGTATAGATGCGAAGATTCTGGAGAGTTTCTTGCAGAAATAGTAAGCCACATTGGATATTCTATCAATGATAGAGAGCTCAATATAAAAGAATACAGATCTAGAGATTTTCATGTATGGCTTTATTAATATACATTCATACAGTTCATCAATGTAAAACTTATTTTGTAGTAAATTGACAATGAAACCAGTAGCAGGTTTATCAACAGCCTTATTGTAATAGAGTATATATGAGCAAATCACACCAAGAATTGCTGCTATAGATGGCATAATTGAGATCAATAATTCATGATGTACTCCTTCCAATTCCTCCTTTATTAAATAACTCCAAAATGGTACGGGTGAATCCATGTGTGTAATATATTTACCAAATGCACCTGCAAACACAGCGCCTAAGCATAAAGCAAATAATGGTATCAACATGATAGGCCCTGATTCATGTGGTTTGTTATTGGAGCGTGCTGCTCCATAGAATACATGTATAAGCAGTCTCCAAGAATAGAATGCGGTTAAAAATGCTACAGATACTCCAACGCAATAAGACATAAGACCGAGCCCATCACCGCGCGCGTATGCAGCTTCTAGTATAGCATCCTTAGAGAAGAATCCAGCAAAGAGTGGAATGCCTGCAAGTGCAGCAGAGCCTATAAGCATCATTGCATGGGTATACGGGAGCTTCTTGTACAATGCTCCCATCTTCCTTATATCCTGTTCGCCACTTAAAGCATGTATAACACTGCCACATCCCAAAAAAAGAAGTGCTTTGAAAAATGCATGTGTAAATAGATGAAAGACACTTGCGCCCCATGCTGCCGAACCTGCTGCAATAAACATATACCCAAGCTGGCTGCAAGTAGAATAAGCGACTATTTTCTTGATGTCATTCTGCCCAAGTGCAACTAGTGCTGCAAATAGTGAGGTTGCCGTACCAAGAATTAAAATAAAATCTAAAATTTGCGGTGATTGGGCAAAAAGATCAAAGCACCTTGCAACCAGAAACACACCAGCAGTGACCATTGTCGCCGCATGTATCAGCGCAGAGACTGGTGTTGGTCCCTCCATGGCATCTGGGAGCCAAACGTGCAAGCCAAGCTGAGCTGATTTGCCCATACATCCAATGAACAATAATAAACAGATAAGCGGGATAGCGGGGAATTCTATACCACAGATATATAAAGTTTCTAATGAATAGAACTTGGCAAAACCTAATACGCTTGAATATTCTATACTGCCAAAAACCGCAGCTATTGCAAATATCCCGAGTGCAAGCCCTATATCACCAACTCTATTAACTAAAAATGCCTTCATAGCCGCATTTGAAGCTGGTTGTTTTTGGTACCAAAATCCTATGAGGAGATATGAGCTCAAGCCAACACCTTCCCATCCAACAAATAGCTGTGCAAAGTTATCAGCAACGACTAATACCAGCATGAAAAACGTAAAAAGTGATAGATAAGAGAAAAATCGCCTTTTACTCTTATCTTCAGACATATAGCCAATTGAATAAAGATGTACTAGAAATGAGACAGATGTAACAACCATTATCATGGTTGCAGAGAGTGAATCTATATAGATTGACCAATTAGAATTTAGGTTTGTAACTGAGATCCAATTGCATAGCTTTATCATCAATGGGGTGTGCCGTAATATTGAGAATTCATAAAAAAGAAAGCCGCCCAATATAGTTGCTATGCCAACGCAACAACATGAGATAAACATTGAAAGCTTATCCTGATACGAAAGATAAGCCAAAAGGGCACCAATTAATGGTAAAAACAGCAATATTTCAGATATACAAATCATACCTAATCACCCATTTCACTCATTGAGGAAACATCTATACTAGACCTTGCTCTAAAGCAATTTATTGCAATTGCAAGGCCTATTGCAGCTTCAGCTGCAGTACAAGCTAAAATAAAAATACTAAAGATCTGGCCATCAATCTGACTATGATGTGATGAAAAGGCGCAGAATAATATATTAACAGATAATACCATAACCTCTACTGAGATTAATATAGCTATCATGTTTTCCCTATTCACAAGCAGCCCTATCAACCCCACAGTGAATAAGATGATGGAAACAGTGAAATACGCATCTATTGAAATTTCCGGCAAAAGGTTATTCATAGCTCTATGCCCTTATTAAAATCTACTTTTACTAGTTTTACATCCCTACCTCTTCTGATCTGCGCTGCAGAATCCTGTATTTTTCTTGTCGTTCTTTGATACTTTGATGTTAGTAAGATAGCGCCTATCATTGCAACAAGGAGTAAAAATCCTGTTAATTGGAACGGTATAAAATATTTTGTGTATAGAACAGAGCCTATATATCTAGCATCTAACCCGATAACGGCCCCATTTGCCGGTAGGTAAAAATCTGGTGAATACATCTTGGCCACATAAATGCCAGCAAACACAATTAAGCATATAGAGGCTGCAAGCGGCATTAGCCCGGAAAGCCTCTTAAATGATAACACGCTTGCTTCACCAAGCATCATGACTACAAACAAAAACAGGACTGCAACAGCCCCAACATATACTATTAGGAGAATCATAGAAATATATTCAACTCCAGCCATTAACAATATCGAGGCGGCGCTCACAAAGCAAAGTATGAGTAAGATCACAGAACGCACACCCCCTCTTAGCACAACAACAAAGAATGCCGATAGAATCATTAACGCACTAAAAGACCAGAATATAAATTCAGACATTAACTGCCAAACACCAATAACTCTAATAGATAACTTCTAAACTAAAATTATACTATGTGTCTAGAAATTATTAATTCACATATGAAGCTTTTTTGATTTTCATCTAATTATAGCTTTTTATGGACATAAGCAGGATGTCCTTAGAGGAATAGACCTGCATTACGCATTCATTTATAATATGTTTATTAACGGGAAAGTGTTTGATTTGATATGCAATAGCAGTGTACTGCTGGGCGTTGTGTGTGTATAATACAACCGGTAGGTGATTTGGTCCTTATTTATATATTTTATGAGGGGTGAGGAAGTTTGTGCTGCGCTATGTGTAAGGGAATAAAAAAGGCTTTGCATGGCGGGTTGCCATGCTGGAGTAGATGATATATTTAAGGCAAGGGCCGCGCTGCGACTGGAGGATGATATTAATAATTATGGGTCTCCTAAAGATAGTGTTATTGATGGCGGCTCACACGGATCTGAGGTTATTAGTACTGATGTTAACAAAGCATTTCTGGGTATTATATCTATTGAATGGGTGTTGTGAAGGGTTATGAGTGGATCGGTGTGTAAGAGTGAGTGGTCTGGAGTACTAGTTGGTACTGAAGAACCGCAAGCAGAACATATAATGGCAAATGGGTTTATGCCGGTGCTCCCTAGATGGTTGCTTGAGGGCGGCCCAGGCAACGGGCCTATTGCAATTCCACACGGGCCTATTGCAATTACAACTAGGAAAAAGGGAAAAGAAGAGCGCTATGTAAAATATATGGAAATTGCCAAGACTGGAGTACATGCGGTTGAAAACAGCGAGTTTATTATAAGGGCCATAAATGGAATATGTTATGGTATTCAATATTGTATTAAGGGCCGCCCTTTTGATAATATAGACCCTGTAATTAACCTAGAAGCGCATCAAGAATTGCTTAATAAGGGCTTGTTGTTGGTGCACTATACATTCAGTGCGATATACTCTATATCCAATATTATCAATGCGATGTACACTATATCCAATATTAACATTCTTAATACATTTAGTACTGCGCTGCTACCATTTTTTAATACAGCGATATATATGATCAAGAATGTTCTTTTGCTGGATAATTGTGATGCTTATGTGCGAAACGCTGTTGATTTTGTATTATCACCCTTACCAAGTGCTATGGGTGGTGACATATTTGGTGCTTGCTCCGCTGTGGCTGCCAGAGTTGTGCAGCTAGCGTTTCCAGAGCGATTTAGCCTGCTTTTTAAAACATATCAATGTGCCATGTGTTGTCTGGATAGTGAGAGTAATTGTGTAATTCGCAGTCTTGAGCTTGTAAAGTTAGCATATAGTATATGGGATGTGGCGCATGCGTGGTGGTATGCCCTTGCATTTAAAGATGATGAGCCTGGGGCTGGTAGCGCGCAAGGTGCTGGATCGCTTGAGGTGGGACTTGCGGTCCCTGCAGCAGAAGAGCTTAAACACGGCAATACGCCGTGCGGGCTATATCTGAGCGGGTATGCTACAGCCTAAAATAATATGTAGAGTGAGCGCATATAAAGTGACCTTGTCAAAGTTAACACGCTTTGTAATGACTTGGTTATATAAGCCTCAGTCATGTGCTGATTGCAATCAGCATACTTTATAGCATGTATATTAGACCTGCTGCGTAAGTCGTTTTTTGTTCCTGTGTTTTTTTGTCTTTTTTTTGGACGGGCTTTTGTCTTTTTCTGATGATGCTTATGCAGCAGAAAAACCATTTTTGAGATTAACGATGCCGG
>NZ_JAJBJB010000191.1 GCF_021811845.1 Candidatus Cyrtobacter zanobii
ATGAGCTTTATATGGTTGCCACAGTTAAATCCATCAAAAATGCAAAAGAGGCATCAGCATACTTTTATATGCTTGAAGCAAACCAAGAACTGAAGAAAGATTTTCAACAAAATGAGATCACAAAGGAGCTTGGTTTAACAAAGCTAACACGAAATAATTTAACAAAAGCATTATCTGGAAAACTCACAAAAGGCATAGAGCTTGGAAGGATAGAAGCTAGCAATAAAGTACACAATTCTGGACAAGAGCTCATACTCTCTGCTCCAAAGAGCGTATCTATAATGGCACTAGTTGCTGGTAAGACTGAAATACTAGAAGCTCACGAGAAAGCTGTCACCAGCACTCTTGACTATGTTCAAAGAAACCTTATTTATTACAGGGTTCAGAAAGATGGCAAAAAGTCCGTAGAAAAGTCAGATAATGCAATTATAGCAAAATTTACTCACCAATCTTCAAGAAGTGTAGATGGCAAAGTGCCAGATCCGCAATTGCATACACATTGCCTAATTGCTAACGCCACAAAATGCCAAGATGGTGCCTATAGATCTATAGTATTCGATGAGGTTTATAGGAGCAAAATGAATATAGGAGAGATCTATAGAATGGAGCTAGGCAAGAATATCAGGGAGCTTGGCTATGACATAGAGCTATATCAAGAAAACAGGAGACTTAACTTTGAGATTAAAGGGGTAAGCAAGGAATTAATCACCCAATTTTCACAAAGAAGGCAGCAAATACTAGAATTTGCAAAAGAACACGGAATAGAAGGAGCCAAGGGCCTTGCATATGCAGCAAATGCAACAAGGGGGAAGAAGGTGGACATACCTGATTTACAAAAGATATGGAAGGGGCAATGCTTGGATCATCAGATGCCTGAAAAAACGGAAGTAAAGCATATTACTAGATCTCAAGACGAGATTATCAAACACACAATCTCTGGGTTATCAGAAAGAGAGGCCGTATGGCATTTTAGAGATTTGCACAGAGCTCTTATTCAAAAGAATAGAGGCGACTATTCTATGTTAGAAATAGAGAAGTTAATCAAGGACTATGTGGCAAATGGCATATTAATCCAGCTCAATAATGAGTGCTATACCACTAAAGAGAATGTAGCAATAGAAAAAGAGATAATATCTTTCATGAAATTAGGTCAAGGTACCGTAATGCCAATGCTAGATAAACCTTTAGAAACACCACATCTAAACAAGGG
>NZ_JAJBJB010000192.1 GCF_021811845.1 Candidatus Cyrtobacter zanobii
GATATTCAAAATGAAAATGTAGATCATTCAGTTATATAAATTGACAAATCATATTAAAAATATTCATGAACATTTATCTTTGAAAATAGAATTGTAATTAATCAAATTGTCGAGGATGATTCATAAATTCATCATTCAAGAATAAGCCATCATGAATTCCATGATCATTCTCATGGGCTTCGTCAAATTCAAATCTGTTGTCGATAGAACTGTTCATCTGTTTTTGATGAATGTGGCCGAATTCTCCAATGTACTCGTTATGCTCCATCTCGAAGTCGTAGTGGTGGCGGTCTTCGCTCTCGAAGTGGCCCTTGCTTTCCTTCGGCTTCTCGAGCACTTTGTGCGGACTGGCCATGAACTCGTGAGACTCGACCGACGCCAACAAGTTTTCGCCGAACTTGAAGTTCTCCAGAACAAACGAGTGGTTGTTTTCGTTGAGCAGCGCCGGTGGTTTGTCCTGCTTGCTGTCTTTGAACTCGAGTTCTTTGCCGTCTGGCTGTCCGCCAATTTTATCGTCGTGGACGTTTGCGTCTTCTGGTTCTGCCCGCTTTTCGTCTTTGACAAATGGCGCAGGTTTGGATGCTTTGCTTTTGACAACTAAAGACGTGAGATTGGCCGACTGCTTACCCGAGCTGCATTGAGTCGTGTTGCTCATGTCGGAGGCTTCTTTGTTCGAACAGAGTTTCTTTTTGCTGATCGACTTCTCAGAATCAGGTCCCGACTTGTGCGAACTGTCTTGTCGCACCTCGTCGTGTTCGACCTCTGACTTCATTTCATCGTCGTTGCTGCAGTCTTTGACGTCGTTCTCGTCGTCGAAGAACGGCAGCGGGTCTCTCAGCTTCGGATGCGGCGTCTGTCAAAAGTCTATTCAGATTTTGATTTCGGATTCTGAGTCTGAGTCGCAGTGTTTGTCTTCTTCGTGTTTATCGACTTTGAGGTTGACAGAGAACTCAGGGCTGCCTGAAATTCCGTTTTTAAGTTTACGCAGCTCGGAGCTGACTTTATCAATCCCGGTCTTATTTAAAAAATTTTTGAGCATGAGATCTCGATTGTGTACTTGATCTCGTTCCAACATGGCTCTGAACCTTTTTCCAATCTCTTCCATACTTTTGAATAGCTTCTAAAAACCTGATATGTTCATCTAAAGTTGATATTATTTCCAATATTTACTTTTCGTCCATCGACCACTTTTAAAATTTCCTTTTGTTG
>NZ_JAJBJB010000033.1 GCF_021811845.1 Candidatus Cyrtobacter zanobii
AATGTCTTGGGATTTCTGCGTATCTTGGTGTATCTTAGGGACATGGAGATCCTCTTTGATCAGTAAGTCTCCATACCTTTTATACATATTTTAACAAAATTCATACTTACGCAGCAGGTCTAGTATCGTTCAGAACGGATGCATATTGGTCTAACCAATAGCCTCTGCCCAGTTCTGGGTAGTTAGTGTACTTTGTTATGCCCAAGCCCATTTGCTCCTTCCACCCCTCTGACGACAGCGCATTTCTTAAATAGTTCAGCACAAAAGCCTGATACTCCTGCTCATGTTTTTCTGTACTACCACATATCCCCTGCTTACCATCAAGATAAAATTCAGAAAATGGATCATAGATCCTCTCAACAACCTTCTGCATATCAATACTCACACGCTTTGCAAGTGCTTGAATAAAGCCATAAACAAAACGATATGTTGCTATAGGAGTATAGCTCGGTTCGTTTATGATACCGCCTTGCTGTATTCTTTCCATAAAGGCATCTTGCGTCTCACTGGGCTGAGGTATTACGAGACCAAACAGCCTAACATCACCGCGCTGCTGTGTTACAGATCCGCCACCTATCATAGAAACCAAATAAAATTTACTATATAGTGGATTAAAGCACGGCCATGGGTTGATATAAATAGCAGAAGTATATTATCTGGGTTGATATAAATAACGCATATACTTCGCTTCTTGATCTGAGGCGCTATGTACTCTATAAATGCTTTATGAAGGTTTTTTGAAATTCATTACCGGTTTATTGCTAATGCCAAAGCTGTTTGTAGATGGTGTGGAGGTTTCGGTCCCGCAGGGTGCAACTGTTATGCAGGCTTGTGAGCTTGCAGGAGCGGAGATACCTAGGTTTTGCTATCATGAAAAATTAAAGATAGCTGGTAATTGTAGAATGTGCTTGGTGGAAGTTGAAAAGACGCCTAAGCCCGTCGCAAGCTGCGCGCAACCAGCTGTAGATGGTATGGTTGTGCACACAAATACCGAAAAAGTCAAAAAGGCAAGAGAGGGTGTCATGGAGTTTTTATTAATTAATCACCCACTGGATTGCCCGATATGTGACCAAGGTGGTGAATGCGATCTTCAGGACCAAGCTGCCAAATACGGTAAGGCTTATAGTAGATTCGGTGAAGAAAAGAGGGTAGTGGCGGATAAGGACATGGGGCCGCTGATACAAACAAATATGACACGCTGTATACACTGTACGAGATGCGTGAGGTTTTTGGAGGATATTGCAGGCACAGATGAGCTCGGCGCTATAGGGCGCGGAAAGCATATGGAAATATCAACATATATAGAAGGTGCAGTTAAATCAGAGTTATCTGGCAATATAGTAGATCTTTGCCCGGTTGGTGCATTAACCTCTAAGCCTTATGCATATAAGGCAAGAAGCTGGGAGTTAAAAAAGACAGAATCCATTGATGTGATGGATGCTGTTGGGAGTAATATAAGGGTTGATAGCAGATTAGGTGAGGTGATGAGAATATTACCTAGAAGAAATGATCTCATCAACGAAGAGTGGATTTCAGACAAAACGCGATTCGCATTTGATGGCCTTAGGTACCAAAGGTTGGATAGGCCAATGTTGCTTCAAGGTACTAGTAGGGTTGAAATCTCGTGGGATGAAGCACTTGAGGTTGCTCGCACGCAGATAGTAAATGCTGGTGGTAAGGTTGGCGCCATCGCTGGTGACTTTACAGACCTGGAAACTATGTTTTCTGCCAAGAGCCTGCTCGAATCTCTTGGTAGTAAGATGTATGATTGCAGGGATGATCTTTCTCAAATCTCAAATGCTCATAGGGGCTTGTATACATTTGGTACCAAAATATCAAATTTAGATAAGGCTGATTTATGTCTCGTTATAGGCAGCAATCCAAGGACAGAAGCAAGCATTATTAATGCTAGATTAAGGAAGGCATATGTTGAAAATGGAATGAAAATTGCATTATTAGGTAAGGAGTGCTCACTTAATTATGATTATGAATTTTTAGGCAACCAAGGTGGCGTGCTGAGAGAGATAGCCGCAGGCGATCATAGTTTTTGCCAAAGGCTAAAAAATGCGTCCCATCCAGTTATAATATTAGGATCTTCTGTATTTTGCCGCAATGATTATAAAGCATTCTTATATTATGCGCTCAAAATTGCACAGAATTACAATCTTGTGAGGGATGATTGGAATGGTTTTAACGTACTGCAAAAAGCTGCATCACGGGTTGGTGGCTTAGATATTGGTTTCATAAATCAAGATTTTGGTATAACAGGCATATTACAAAATTCGGAAGTATTGATCCTTTTAGCTTCCGATAATATTGATGTATCATCAATTCCAGAAAATTGTTTTGTAATATATCAGGGGCACCATGGCACAAAACTTGCAAAGAGAGCGAACTTAATTTTACCTGGCTCTGCTTATCTAGAAAAGACAGCATCATTTGTGAACACAGAGGGTGTAATGCAACAAACTAGTATGGCAGTCTACCCGCCTGGAGAAGCCAGGAATGATCATGAAATTATAGATGCAATTGCATTGCACAGTATAACGCCTGTACAGAAGCAAAAAATTCTCTTAGATTTAAATGCTAAGTTATTATCTACAAAGCTTGATTTAAGTAGAGTGATTGCTGAGCTTGAAGGTAAGCATACTTTTTCTGAGGGCGCACTACCTGCCGCAATAGAAAATTTTTATAGATGTGATACTATCTCAATGCATTCTAAGGTTATGGAATCTGTCGCGGCATTTGTCTCAAGCATATAGTGCTTTTGTGAAATTGGCATTCTGTACTACTAATTTGTAATAAATAAATGAGGGTTCTTTTGTGTATAGTGGATGGTTTTGGGTACTCTAAAGATGTTAGCTTTAATCCATTACACCATGCAAATACACCATTTATAGATTCATTATTTGCTGGGAATTTTGCGCTACTTCGCGCATCTGGGGTTGATGTTGGTGTGCCAGATGGGCAAGTTGGAAACTCAGAGGTGGGGCACATGACTATAGGTAGTGGCAGGATAATAAAGCAAGACCTAGTGAGGATTAGTGAGGAGATTGTCACAATTGATTCTAACGCTGTCTTTCAACAATTAATTCAGGAAAGTGGTGATTTGCATATAATTGGACTCTTATCAGATGGTGGCGTTCACTCGCATATAGATCACATTGCACATCTTTATGATGCAATAAAAGGTCTTGGCAAAAAAGTGTTTGTACATGCAATTACAGATGGTAGGGATACAAGCCCAAAAAGTGCCGTCAAGTATATGGATCGTGCAATTACCAGTATTGCTGGTAGATATTATGCAATGGATAGAGATAACAATAATGATAGAACTAGCAAATACTATTCACTATTAACGGCACTTTGTGGAGAGCACTTCAGTAATTGTATTGAATATATAGAGGATTCATACAGCAGGAATGTATATGATGAATTCATAGTCCCTGCGTATAAGATTGGCTTTCGCGGTATTAAAAAAGAAGATGGTATCATAATTAGTAATTTTAGGGCCGATAGAATAAGGCAGATTGCCGAAATGTTCATTGAGAATGGATACATAAATATGGCTAGTATGTCTGGATGTTCAAAAGAGTTAGACAAAAAAATACCAATCCTTTTTCCAAGAAAAGCTATAAATGGCAGTTTAGGACAAATTTTATCAGAAGCTGGATATAAACAACTTCGAATGGCAGAGACGGAAAAATATGCTCATGTGACTTATTTTTTAAATTGTGGTTTGGAGGCGCCATTAATTGGAGAGGATAGAATATTAATTAATTCACCAAAAGTTGCTACTTATGATCTAATGCCACAAATGTCAGCCTATGAGCTAACTGACAAGCTGATCCATGAAGCGCGAAATTATGATTTTATATGCGTAAATTTTGCAAATCTCGATATGGTTGGCCATACTGGTAATTTTGAAGCCGCAAAAACTGCATGTGAAGTTATAGATCAATGCCTAAATAAGATTTGTACAAACTTAAAGGGCCTCGATATTCTAATCACATCTGATCATGGTAATATAGAAAGCCTATTTGACACAAAAAATAATCAGCAACATACAGCTCACACAATTAACCCTGTTCCGTTGTTCTATGTTGGGAATAAGAATATTAAAATGAAAAATGGGGCATTATATGACATAGCGCCGACCATTCTAAAGATTATGAACCTACCTCAAGCTCACTGCATGAGCGGCATACCGTTGTTTTAGCCTAAAAACATATTATGCCTAAGCTATAACTGATCAAATTGAGTTTGGTGCATAAAAACTTTCACAAGCTTAATGCACCAAATGATCTAGCTTTGGGACGATCGCCCTAACCCCTTTAAAATATCATGGCATATGCACCTAGGCAGCTATCTCAGCAGCATGCTGATCTTGTTGAAGCTCATTTTGATCTGATGCACCATGGTGCCATGTGCCATCTGCTTGTGCATTTAGATCAAGATCTACTCTTTCGCCAATTTTTGGAATGCGAACCTGTTGCTCAAGTATTTTCACCACCACAGGTGCCGGCACACCTTTTACAATCACCCCATTATCATCCCTGAACATAATTGTTGAAGCGATCTTTAAAATTTCATGTACTACATGCTCTTCAGGTGCTGTTAATGCAGAGCAAGCAGGGTTGTTTTTGATATCTATATTCTCTAAACTGCCTATAGCACGCAGAGCATTAAGTACCCTAGCAATAGATTCATCAGTATCATTAAAGCGTATAGCACCAAGCTTGAACGTCTTAGTATGCATATAGACTGTATGCAGTGGCTTTGCTAAAAGTTCGCTTAATGAATAATTTTTCTCATCTCCCAGATGCTTTTTCAGTAAGCGCATGTGCATTAGCAAGCCAGCAGCGGATGATTGGTGTGTGGTTTCCATCCATGGGCCATCTGGTCCACCAGGCTGCATTGAACATGCGATGCGACCACAGTGCTTTGTCATTTCATTTGTAACCCATTCATATGGCAGCGCTGTATCACCTGCAAAATATATACTTCCAGAAAGTGCATTAGATCCTATACATGCGCCATGAAATGCCGATGTATGTGCATCATGGGAACACATATTAGCCCAGTGTAGGCTGTCGACAGAAACAATTCTTATACTATTATTCTCGAACGTCACATAATCACCTGGTAGCATCTCAATCACATGCCGAAAGCCTATTGCCTTAAGCATACCATAAGAACCTTTGGTTGTGAGCACGACTGGCTCACTATTATATGACGCACGTTGTGTTTTCAATAATAAACGTAGCGTTCCTTCATCACAGTGATCGCGATGGGCATGAGATAAAAATATTACATTGATCTGCGGGTACTCTTGAACCATCACTCCCTCACGCGTTAATCTCGGATAAAGGAAAAAATTCAGGTGGCCTTGAACAGGGTCTGTGACTACAGTAAAAGAGCTAAGCTCCCCACCTGCTTTATAGTAAGGTATCGTGTAGATTTGTGTTGCATGTCCAACCCAATAAGTGCTGAATACATTTTCCTTTACCTCATGTGGTTGTATTGCATCTTTTGCATAAATTGTTGATTTGTCAAAGCCTGCTGGAAAATATCTACTCCCTGCATCAAATATAGATTTAATGCGGTGAAATATTGTGTGAAAGAAAATTTTAGTAGCTTCAGCTCCGTGATTTGCCGTATCACCAGCGTACCTATAATAATGCTCAGCCCAGACCCTAGTATACCCTAAAATAGGTAGCCATATATGTGTTGGAATATTATGTCTCTGACAAAACTGCGCCCACCAGCTGGTATTTTTGGTTTCTTTAACGCAGCTTACGTAACCGTCTAACCTACCTGTGTTGTATATCATAGAATAAATAAACTAAAAAAAGACATCATATATTGTGTAAAAACTATAAGTTCCATACAATCACAGCCCACCAATCAAACACACAAGCCAGCATCTTGCTGGTAATACTGTGAAGGATTCATTAATTATTTGTAACACAGGCACTATTGCTCAAAAACTACAACTAGCTCATTGCATACTTCTGCATCTTCTTCATATCCAGTCAGGCGTGAAGCGCCGTGCTTTATGTACTCACAAGCAATACTACTTAGCATATTTAGTGCATATATACTACATATAGATGAAACAGCTTTAGCAGACATTTTAACGGAATTAAGCATATGGTTTGAAGTGTTACCCTCTAAAATCCCTAAAATGCCAAGTATACCAGCCTCCATCAGTGACACTATTGCGCCCTTGCGTGCACCACTTGCTGTACAACACATAATATCTGCACCAAAGTGCATCGTGGGTATAAAACTTGTGTGAGACCTTTTATCATAAAATAATCCAGCAATACCAGAGATAACAAATATTATTGAGTATGCTACTGTAGTGACATTACGCTTATTTATGCAGCTATCGAGAAATACGCCACCCAAGCCTATGGCGCCATATTCAATGAACACACCGAAACTACTCATTAATACACTTAATAATAAAAGCACTTGGTCATTGGACATGCTACAATACTACAGCTAATCTGCTCTAAGATTGGCTGTATAATATTATACAAGATGATGCTATGTACATCATATTAATACGCTATACAATACATAATAAGTGGTTATTAATTGAACATGCCTATTAATGGGACTCATATGTGAAACAGATGTTAGCACTAGCTAATGTCATGCAATTATTAACATCTTATTAAGTTACCGAAATCCCTACCGTGTTCTGTGTATATGGCAAGCAACCTGTCCAGCTCCCGTAGATCATTTTTTTCTATAATCCTGTCAGCCGCAGCCGCAATATGCTCCACAAGATGTAAATGTTCGTAAAATTTAAAAACTTTAAACCCGATTTCTCCGCTTTGTTCAATACCTATAAGCTTTCCACTACCTCTATTTTGCATATCTAATCTAGCAAGTTCGAACCCATCACTATTTTGCTCCAAAAATTTTAATCTTTCTATTGCTGCAGTAGAACAAGATGAATCGTGAATCAGTACACATGTTGATTGTAAATCACTTCTTCCCACCCTTCCACGTAATTGATGCAATTGAGCAAGGCCAAACCTTTCTGCATTCTCTATAATCATCACTGTTGCATTTTTAACATCAACGCCAATTTCTATTACGGTTGTTGAGACCAGTATACTGACGCCATCATCAGTCATGAAGTTTTCCATAATTGTGTCTTTATCTCTGTGATGCATCTTGCCATGTAGAAAGCTAACGCGGGACTTAAATATACTCTTTAATTCACTAAATCTCAGTTCAGCACTACTTGCCTTAATTACCTCAGATTCTTCTATCAATGGGCATACCCAATATATCTTTTCACCACGATTAATGACGTTTTGTAGATTTTTTATTATGTTATCGGTCTTTTTTGCAGGTAATATGATAGTATTTATTCTCTTTCTTCCATGTGGCAATGTATTGATTTGCGAAACGTCTATGTCTTTGTGAATTGTCATGTTTAATGTTCTTGGTATTGGTGTTGCCGAAACTAATAATACATCTTTATTTGAAGACTGAGAGATTAGGCTAACCCTCTGATTCACACCAAACCGATGTTGCTCATCTATGATCACAAGGCCAAGGTTATTAAATGAGGCGTGCAATAGTGCGTGAGTACCAACAATAATACTTGGCCCTGCAGAAGCTATAGATTCAAGTGCCTGATTTTTATCCTTTTGCTTCATAGCACTGACTAATAATATCACCTTTATACCTAGTGCACTTAAATAATTTTGTGCATTATTAAAGTGCTGTTTTGCCAATATCTCTGTTGGCACCATAATAGCAGCCTGCATGCCAGCCTCTATGCAATTAAGGGCAGCTGCAAGCATAATAATAGTTTTGCCAGACCCTACATCACCCTGTAAAAGCCTAAACATAAATTTCTTGCTACGTTGATCAGCAGATATTTCGCTTAATACTTTTTCTTGATCTGTAGTAAGTTTAAACGGTAAATCTATGACAAATCTCTCCGCTAACTCCCCTGTAAAAGATAGAGCATTTTTTGGTGTGATAGTGGATTTTGCTATTCTAGTCAAAAGCCTTTCACATAGCACTTCTTCAAATGCTATTTTTTCTTTTGCTTGGGGTACTTGTTCTAAATCTAGACTATTTTTTGGGTTATGGATAAGTTGCATTGCTTGTTGCCAAGTTACCATATCTTGCTGCTCCTGAAATGCTGGAAGCTGCACAACTAACTTTCGCATTATACTAGATATAATCCTGGAAGAGAGTTTGGGGTGTGATCTATAAATTGGCTCTACAATTGCAACATCATCAATATTTTTAGAAATTATATCTGGATGGTGCATTTGTAGTTCGCCATATTTATCAAGCGTCACTTTTCCGCTTACAAAAATTTCGGCCCCATGTTTGAATAACTCTTTGATATCTAATGTTTTTGAATTAAAATACACTAAAGAGATATAGGCACCACCATCAGAGCACAATATTTTCAGAGGCTTAGTGGGCCCGCCACTCCTTACTTCATGGACTATCAAACGAAACGTACAAATATTATTAATCGATGCATTTCTAATTTGTAAAATTTTAGTTCTATCTATAAAGCAAACAGGCATATATAGGAGTAAATCTCTTATATTTTTGCACCCCATGGCATCAAGGAGTTTCGCCCTAAATGGACCAACCCCCTTTACATAAATTACTGGTGTATCTAGATACTTTTTTATAAAAAAGGACATAGCGCCCCTATTACATACTGTTATAGAATATGTGATATATAGCCTACGACTGATAATATTACTACAAACTCTTCAATATAGATTGCTATCCAACTCACTCTCAGTGTTATTATAAATTTAAGCAACAAAGCTTGAGAGCCACCACGAGGCGAATGAAATTTCAAGCCTAACTAGATTGTTTCAACCGCTTTTGCCTCTTGCAAAGGATTTTTATGGCGTGATTATAGTAAAACAAATTTATATTGATAAATCTTTGAAAGCCTAACTCATTGATATTTAATGAATTTTGATAGGTTGTTTTTATCAACTAATTTCGATTTTACTATATCTCATGGACTATAGCTAAAGCAATGTAAAACGAGTGCATAAAAAGCAACTTGCAAGATATCTAGTCGTGTGACTGGCTATATTATAGTTGCTCTAATTTTACATACCGTTTGATATTTTAGTAGGTTGGTGTGCCGTAACACTTCGTGTGAAGTTAGCTGTAGTATATCTAGTACAATCTTATACACTTGGTCGTTATATTTCAAATATAACTCAGTAAGTTATTTGAACCATAATGTCCAAACCTGTGTTTTGCATGCTATATAGCAAATCATATAGAATCTGGCGCAGCAGGCACATCCGAATAATGCTTTATACTGCATTTTGCAAGAATCTTCACGCACTCCAAATTATATGATTCATTAGGCAGGCCATCTATATTTGAGGCCGCCTACAAAAATGGTACACTCACCTGTGGGGGCGTCTCTTACCCGCCCCCGCGCCAGTCCTAGCTCCTAATGCATACCTTGCCAGCCCGCCATAAAAAACTAGATAGATATTGTTATACCAGTGCTGAATCTATGAATACTGAAAGAGCTATATTTTAAAGCGTCTGGACCTTTTTCATCAATATAATAAACATTATTAAATGAAAGTGCCCCAGCATTACGATATTCATATTTGATAAAGTCAAACGAAATATAGTCATTCAGCATGTATGAAGTTCCCACAGACACATTCCAAAATGGTTTTGTAGCAAGATCGCTACTTGATGCACTTGCTTTTTCTGAAAAATTGAATCCTTTTTCATCTGGGTAATCTGTACTACTCATAGTAACTAACGTAGAGACTTTATGTATCAACAAGCCTACACCAAACCCAACATACGATTTAAACTGCCCAACCGCAGCAAAATCCAAATAAAAATTGGAGCATATAGATTGTAACCCTAGCTCATATTTTGGCTCAACACGCAAAGTAGCACTTCCTTTATTACCCTTTGCTTCTACCGTTTCAGTATAACTTTGACCATTATGCTTTAGTGTATGCGGCGCCTCGTATACACATTAGACCTGCTGCGTAAGTCGTTTTTTGTTCCTGTGTTTTTTTGTCTTTTTTTTGGACGGGCTTTTGTCTTTTTCTGATGATGCTTATGCAGCAGAAAAACCATTTTTGAGATTAACGATGCCG
>NZ_JAJBJB010000193.1 GCF_021811845.1 Candidatus Cyrtobacter zanobii
TATATATAGTATTAAAATGAAAAATTAAGCTAATCTAATAGTTTATGAGAAAAATCCAATGAACGGCTTATTCTGGATTTCTAATAAACGACTTCTGAGTCAAGTCATAAATGTAAATCAGCACTTTAATGAAATTGGTATATCGGCACAAAGTTTTAAAGCTGACTAATTTCAAATAGTAAAACAGATACACGGGTATTGACGTCAAACACTCGGCATTGACGTCGGACATTCGGCATTGATGTCAGACACTCGCTATTTGACGTCGGACATTCGGCATTGGCGTCATACACTCGTGCATTAACGTCGGACACTCGGCGTTGACGTAGGACACTCGGGCATTGATATCGGACACTCAAACATTGAAATCAAGAATTCGGCATTAACTTTATAACTTGGTATCGACGTCGGATATTAAGCATTGAAATAGGACATTCGACATTGAAGTCGGACACTCAAGATTGAAGTCTGAATATCAGGTATTGACTTCGGACATTAGGGCATTGATGTAGGTCACTCGGGCATTGACGTTGGACATTCGAGCATTTAAGTCATAATATCGGGCAATAATGAAAGACACTCAAGCATTGACGCCGGACATTCAAGCATTGGAGTCGAACACTCGGGGATTTAAATTGGACACTCGAGCATTGAAGTCATAAAATCAAGCAATAATGTCAGACACTCTGGCATTTAAGTCGGATACTCGTGCTTTTGCGTCGGACACTCGGCATTGACGTCTGACACTCAGGAATTGAAGTCGAACATTCGGGCATTGACGTTTGTTACTCGGCATTGATGTCTGTTACTCGGCATAGACGTCGGACACTCGACATTGAAGTCCAACACTCGTGCATTTGCATCGGACTATTTGACATTAGAGTCGGACACCTTTGCATTTGCGTCGGACACTCGGGCATTTACTTTTACAACTCGTCCATTGACGTCGGTCACTTGGCAATAAAGTTAAAAACTCGAATTTGATGTCGAACACTAAACATTGACGTCGATCAATTGGCAATGAATTATGACACTCGTACATTTCTTCGTAAACTCGTCAATAAAGTTTTACACTCAGCTTTGATGTCGGACATTCTGCATTGACGTCGGACACTCGGGCATTGATATTGGATTTTTTTACTTATTTTTGAGTCTATTTTGTTTTAAAATATTTGCAAGTTGATTAACATTAATG
>NZ_JAJBJB010000194.1 GCF_021811845.1 Candidatus Cyrtobacter zanobii
GAAATGTGATGATACTGATTATCAGTTAGAGGAATTAGCAGACCAAGAAAATCAATTACGCAAAATGAAAGGTGATCTTGAGAATACATACGGTGATTATGTTGGAAAAATTAGATATGTGACTGAACAGCAAAAAGGTATTATTGATGAACTCAAGAACGATATATCAAATATGAAGAATGATATAAGTTCGTTAAAGAGACAACTGGAAAATGCAACTTCCGATCTCACAATCGAGTCGAAAGCTTACGCTAGAGGCAGAAACACCAAAAACGATCCGAACCTTGAAGGCGTCATGTCTGACTTCGTTGCAGTGCACCAAGACAGAAGACGCGTCCAGGACGACGGAGAAGGCCTCCACGACGTCTGGGTCGCCGCAGACAAAGCCTTCTTAGACGCAGCGCACTCTGAGTTCCAGGTCTCGCAGCGCGACAAAGGAACCACTTTGCGAATCCAAGAAATCATGAACCAGATCAGTCAGTCGAACCAGGAAATCGACAGAATACTTGCAGACATGCAACGACTCGAAAGAGAAGTCGGAGTGAGCAAGCAGAAGGGAGTTTTGTGCAGCGACATGGGCTCTGATTTAGCAGACCTCAGATCAAGATTAGACGATGAACTCTCTAAACGTGAAAGAATAATTGTATGTCTTAGAGAGCACACATTCCTCCAAAGAAACAAGTCAGACACTTTCGGAAGACAACTTGAAGAGATCGATATTTTACTTCGAGATATTGAAGAACTCCGCACATTCCTAAGACAGAGATATTATGATGAGGAAGCCGAACTTGATGAGCTAAATAAAGAAATTGAAAGTCATAAGGAAAGACTTCGAACAATAATAAATGAAATCAATGAACTCAGAATCCTTATTGTTGAAGAAGAACATCATAATGATATTAAGAGAAACCTACTTAGAAATAGAGACGAGTACATCGAACGTCTCAAAATATCAATAGGAGGAATGAGCGTAAAGCCAGCTCCAAAGGTAGAGTACATTATCACACCTGGAGATGATGTTGACGCTTTGCTTGCCGCTAAACTTAAGGAATTTGGACTTAATATTCCTTTAACTAGACTTGGAGGAGGATTTTATCTTTTTGGCACAAGGAAGATCTTTGCAAAAATCATGAACGATAAACTCGTGGTAAGAGTCGGAGGTGGATACATGAATATTGATGAG
>NZ_JAJBJB010000034.1 GCF_021811845.1 Candidatus Cyrtobacter zanobii
ATATATAGCAATTTCCTTTAAGTTTAAAATCAAACTCTGGTAGGGCAGAAGATAATCTTGTGTATAAAGATGCGTATATGCTTGTTAATGTACTCATAAATTCAAAACAATCCAGGAGGAATGCGTAGCATTCCCCGGAACTGCCTCCCTGGCGAAGGGCCTTCAAAAATGGAGCTTGCGACAAGGGTTAGATAGAAAAAATTTGTTCGCGGTGAATGCCAAGCTTTGCTTGGCAGAGGAAAATTTTTCTATCTAAGCGCAAGCACGCCCTTGCGCCAGCGACATTTTTGCCCTACGCGTTTTTTGTACTATTGTATTTCGATAAACTCATGCACTTCATATGCCGAAGAGGGATATAGCCTATGTTTTATTAGTTTAGCCACTTATGGCCTATCGAGCTTAAAACACACTTATATGGAAACCAATTACCGCTTGCCTGTTGCTGAAAAATTTTGCAACATGTGTTGATATTATAGTCTGTTAATGGAATAATGCCCTTGTAAAGTAATAACTAGGTAAGTTGAGCTTAAGTGTTTCTTTAGATAACAAATCGGTCGGCTTTCTTGGAATTACTTTAATTTACTATTTAGGCCCTTAAACTAGGCTTTAGTGTTGGCCCGTTGTGGTAATGGATGTTATGGAAAATGCAGTGTTGTTATGAATATCGATGAGTTATACAGCAAAATTAGAAATTTGCCATCATCAAATGAGTTAGAAGAAGTAGAGTCTAACACCTCTTTACTAAAAGAAAAAGGGCTGAAAGATTGGGCTAATAGCGACGGCTTAAACTCTGCATTAGGGAAGATTTTTCCAGATGGGCAGTATCATGTTATATCTCCAGCATCGTTTTTAGTATCCCCCTCGGATAATGGTGACATAACAGGAGCTGTTGAATTTCAAAGATTGCTAAAAGAGTTTATAATAGAAGATGGGGATATAGTAAATCCCTTCAAGATGAAATCTTCTAAAAACACAAGATTATTAAGAAATAAAACAGACTCACATGACGTATATGCAATAGCAGAATATTGTAAAATGTATAATCCAAGAACATGGCAGCCTGATAGTAAAGAAAAATCAGAACCTAAAAATCTATATAGAGAATTAGAGTCTTGCAAAATAGAGTTGGCAAGGCAAAATAATAAACTAGGGGTGTTCATAGGAAATGAAAAGTTATTTAAGATAAAAAAAACAGTGGCTCATATAGAGGGACAGATAAAGAAAATAGAAGCTCTAATAGAAGAATTTGTATCAGAAAATAAAACCATACCAGAAATAGCAAATACAACAGCGACAGCTCTGCAAGCAGAGCTGTCTGAATTAAGTAATTTTAAAACAGCTAGAGAATTAGCAGCACATATAGGCATAACGCCGCAACATAATGTATCAGGTAAAGCAATATATGAGAGAGCAAGCATATCCAAGATGGGGGGTGTGATTTTAAGAAAAATACTATATTTCCCGTTAAGAGCAGCCTCCATACATAATAATTATTTATCTGACTTTTCTTTAAAATTAAGGCAAAAAAGCAAGGTAAATATGGTAGCAATAATAGCAGTGATGAGTAAAATGGTGCATATAATCTACAGAGTACTTAAGGGTGGAGAGGAGTATAAAGAGCAAAAAAATAATATTTTGGCAACATAACAAGGGGACTAGTATGGGAAAAATAACAGTAACAAAAGAATTACAAAATGCAAAATTGCCAGTTGGAGCATCTGATTTTAAGGAATGGGTGAGAGAAGACAATTTATTTGTAGATAAATCATTATTTATTAAGGAAATAATAGAAAGCTCCGAGCAAGCGATATTAATGACGGCACCACGCAGATTTGGGAAAACTATTAATCTTAGCATGCTGAAGTATTTTTTAAAACCAGAGGTAAGTGATAATGGAGAAATTAAGTTACCTAAGCATCAGAATAATCGCTTATTCAAAAACTTAAAAATAGAAAGAGGTGATCATTTAGACATTAAGGAAATTATATATAGGCTGAATTTGTTGAGAGATGATGAATCTTTAATAGAAGATGTAGACAGATGGAAAGAGATAGCGAAAAGCATTGATTTTTCAAACAAAGAAAATGTATTAAAGAATTACGAGACAAATCAACATGCTGAAGATGTTTTGCAAGCTCAAGTAAAAAAATACATAAAAGATGAGCTACAGCCTAAATTTTCAGGAATCGAGAATTTTGATTCTTTAATAAATGAGTGTCAATCTGCAAGAGAGGAAAGGGAGCAGGAGGAGAAAAAATCAACTAATAATTATGAAAGTATTGCTAGTAAAAGAAAGGTAGAAAATGAGAAGTATAGCGATTTAAAAAAAGTAATAGAAGATCATATAAATAATTCTAGTGAATTAAAACAAGATCTATCTGATTATAGTATGATAGGAAGAAACCTAGGTAAGCATCCAGTAATATTCTTAACATTAGGAAATGTTGCAAGACAGGAAGAAGGTCTAGATAAAGGGGAAGATGATTCAAATAAGACAGTAACTAGTATAGAGAAAGAAATAAGAGCAGAGGTTGCAACAGCTTATAAAGAGCATGGGTATTTGTATAGGAAGGAGTTAATTAAAAAAATAAAATTACTTGATGCAAGTTATGATAGTGCTGGTGCAGAAATATCAGATTTAGAAGTCAAATTTCAATCTGTGTATCAGGAAAAAGATATAGACATTCCTACCGACCTCAAGAAACTAAAAGCATATTACAATGGAGAAGAAGGTCTAGATTTAAAAGACGGACTACGCTTCTTATCAGAACTACTGTACAAACACTTCGGGAAAAAAGCATATATACTGGTAGATGAATACGACAGACCAAGCAACTATCTACTAGGAAAGTTATTAGCAACAGATAAAGAAGCGGATGATTACAATCGAAAAAAAGAAGTGCACGATCAAATCAGTGGTGCGATAAGTAGTATGTTATGTGAAGTGGGAAAGACGCATCCAGAATATACTGAGAAAGTAGTAATGACAGGAATAATGGATGTGCTAAAAAGAGATGCGGGATCAGGATTCAATAATGTATCAGTCTATGGAATTTTGGATGAGAAATTTAGCGAATATTTTGGGATAATAGAAGATAGCAATGAACACGACAAAGGAGAGTTATACGAATATTTAAAGCAAATAGGATTTAAAGAGGAAGAGATAATAGTGGATACAGATCTAAGAAACTGGCTTAAGAAAAATTACAACGGGTATAACATCCCAACGTTATTTGATGAACCGATAAAAGTATATACACCGTATTCTCTTATAAATTGCTTAAAATCTAAATTTGTAGATAAAGCCTTAAAAAAAGAGATAAATCAACAAATTGAGTACAAAGAAGCCCCTAGTGATTGGGTAAATAGCGGAGAAATATTTAATAGTATAGGATTCAAAGCTATAAACCAGAATCTTATGAAAAAATTTTCCGATCTGCTGCAGTCCAAAGAGAGAGTAATAGATTTGCAATATGATCGGTATATAGATATAAGACAAGATATAGATATCAATCAGGAATCCAAGTTAGCAAGCGTATTAATTAATCATGGGTACTTAACACTGAAAAATGTATCTAATAAAGGAGCATTTCAGTTTCCAAATCAAGAGGTAGAGCAATATTTTGCAAAAAATTACTATGAATACTGGGTTGCAGATAAATTTGATGGCTATTCTGCATCACAATTTATAAAAGGATACATAAAAGATATAAATAATGGAGACAAAATAGAGAAATTATTAAATGATATTCTTCGTAAATCAAAGGCAAATACCAAAGAAGATGCAGAGGCAGATTTCCAAGCATTGCTTAATGGTGCAGGTAAAATTTACGATATATTCAACCAAGGAGAAAGTTACCTTGTACGCAGTGAATATCAAAGCTTTAATGACAACAGAATAGATGGACTAATAGCTCCTCGTAATGGTGAAGACACTGTAGTTATTCATGAATATAAAAAAACAGATGAGTATAAAGACAAGCCTGCGTTCTTAAAATTAAGAGAATCTATATCTCAGCCATTTGCACAAGGTTATTTAATTAGTATATTTAAAGAGGGTGAGATTGAAGGCTTGAATAATGCTAAAGGATATGCGAACTATTTGGATAATAATGCAAACTGGAATCAGGTTATGATAAGGGGACTAGCTTTTTCTTATCAAGGAGATAAACAAAACTATAATAAAAGCTACTGGAAAGTATTAGTGAAAGAAGTGATTTTAGGTACCAATCTAGCAAAAAATATTGTGGAGAACACTTGTATCATCAATACCAAACCCAAAGAAAATGAAAAATCACAAGATAAAGCTGAAAGAATTAAAAAAGATGGTATAGATAGAATAGAGAAAATATCTAAAATGTTTAATAAAGAATGTGCTGATATATATGAGATTTTTGAAGAAAAAAGAGGTTATTCAAGTTTGAGTAATGAGGAGGAATTTATAGATTCGTTTGTAGAATATGGGATTAGCGATGGTATCCTTGGCCAGACGAGTTATAAGGCGAAGCAGAGGTTAAAGGAGTTTATGATAAATAGGAGATATAGTAGTAAATCTGATTTTGAAGATGCCTTAAAGAAACTGAAGCATGATAATGGTGCTAAAATTTTTGAAGAAAATGCCGAGCAGATAGCTAGTGCATGGAATAATTACAGGAAAGATGCCGAAATGAAGAAAAAGCTGCACGATAAAACCCATTTTTTGAAAAGTAACCTAGATATAGCGGGAAATGAAGAATTGTATTCAGAGTCTAGTAGTAATATTGAGGATAACGCAAAAGAGCATAGCGTAGAAGAGGTACAAAAGATGAAGGATGTAGAAGATAGAGATAGAGATAGGTTGTCAGAGCATCTTGCTAAAGGAGAGAGTATAGAAGATTTTGCCAATAGAGGTGACAAGCATGTAGCAATTGAGAAAATTCAGAAACAAAAAAAGAAAGAGAGAATCTTAAAGTCGATGAACTCTGTATTCAGCGGAGAGGATTTCAAAGATGTACTGAATGGAGTTGTAAAAGCTAATGATGTAGAAGCAAAATGTGATAAGCTAAAAGAAGCGATCAAGAGTGATTTGTCAAAGAATCCAGATGAATATAGAGACCTAAAATCGATAAAAAATGCACTACTTCGTCTAAAAAAAGAGATATCGAATTGGGAAGCTTTTGACAAGATAGGTGTAAAAACGATAACTAAGATTGCCAATTTATTACACGAGGCAATTAATATAAACGGTGGATTGCTAGATATTGAAACTGAGGGCAGTTTGCCCTTGTCAGACAGTCAAATAAGGGAAAGCCTAGCATCTATTCGGGAAGAATTTTTGGGACGCAGAAGCGATGTAAATGAGGAATTTTATATACCTCAATCCAGAGTTAGAGACCAAGAAGAAGTAATACTGAGCAGTGATAATATAGCATTGGAGCTAGGATATTGGATCAATCACTATAGAGATAAATTATTTCTAGGTGTTGCTAAACTCATAAACAAGGAGTCGGGGCCTAGTCATATGGTTCTAGTGAGGGGTGCTATAATATCTGATAAAGAGACTCAACAAGATAAAATAGAGATAGTTATAACCGATCCTTTAAGTAAAGATAGTAAGGTACTAGATTTATATGAGGAATCTGGTAAAAAATTAATTACTCAAATGGAATCTTTGGAAGATTCACATAAAATTGGTGTCGATGTAAAGAATGTAAATTTTTTGGGTATTCAGAAAGAAGGAGAATCTAATTGCGCTAAGATATCCGTTGCTCAACTCAGAGGTCAGCTTGAGGATTATTCAGCAATTTCTTATTTACTCAAAGAGAAAGCTTCAACATTTCAATCTAGTGCTGCGCTTATAGTAGATAAGGTCCAAAACCTTGCAAAAATTCACGAAACACTAAAGGATTTTCATGAACAAGATAAGTTCAAAAGCTTTTTATCGATTATACAATTGACTAATTCACGAGGAGATACGCGTAATGTGCTGCTTCATGGTAAGAAATCTACTGCAAGTGACCAGGGGATTGATAAGATAAGTCTACTAGATCCATTAGGTAAAGTAGGTGATGATTTTTATCAAGAGAGGCTTCAATTATTAGATGTTATAAACTCAAAAATTATACAATATAAAGGCAGTATAGAGTTTTTAAATTTAAACTTTAATTATGCGCTAAATTATACTCAGCTTGTAGGAAAATTGTTATCTTTGTTTATACGTTTTCATGAAGATAGTGAATTGAGTGCAAGTTTAGCATCTCAACTAAATATATCCACTTCGAGAAAAAGGAAGTTTCATGAAATAGAAAATGATAATCCAGATGATTGGTTGCTGCATATCAAGGCTCGCCCAAGAGAAGAATTGTCAGCAAAGAGGGGTATTAAGATGGCTTATGCTAATCAAAGTACCCAGAATGAGGATCACAGTGATGATATGAACGGAGAAGCGTCAAATGGTAAACTTTATGGTTATAAAATTGGAGAAGCTAACTCTTTGTTTAGACATCTATTTAAAGAAGATCATTTTACTCAAATAGTTAAGGGTTTAGAAGAATTGCATGATGTTTTTGCACAGCATAAAAATTTATATCTAATAAATCCCGAAGGTATTAAATCTAAATTCAACAAAGAGTTATTAAACTTTATTAATGAAAATCAAGGTGTTATTATTGCCGGAGATGTACAAAAGGATCAGTTATCATGCTTTGATCATTCTGCTATATTGTCAATAATGTTCTCTCGCAAGTTATCTGAATTAAAAATTGATAGCTCTTTATACAAAATTGGAATTTTTTACACAGAAAATAAACATGGTAGACATGCAAATATCTTTCTCTCAACCGATTTGGAGCAGAAATTTGTTGAAGAAAAGTTAATATTACCAGCTATTAGATATTACGCCTCTTCTACGGGCATAGATTCAAATTCACCACATATTCTAAGATCAGCGGAAGATTTTGAATCATTAGGAGCATCTGGTGATCTACGGGGTGATACAGATATTAACACTCTTGAGGGAACTCACTCTCCGCAGCAAGGCGTTCAATCTCTGGACATTAGGATGGCTAGAAAAATGCAAGAAGATGAAGATTTGAAAACAGTAGACACTTTATCATATCTTCAAAAATCTATACGCTTCCTAAGCGATGTCAAAAAAGCAAGCATTTTCAGTGAAACAACCGCTCTATCAGCCAGTGGAGGTTTAAATCCGCATACCTTAATGCTAGGTAATGAAAATATAAAGAGGGGGATTATATTGAATCCATTGCAAGTTGGCAACCCTTCCTTACGGGATATTCATGCAGAAAGTACTGCTTCTGCTCATGATAGTGTGCAGAGTGCAGCAGTGGCAAATCCAGTCAATAATCTATCTCAATCACAGCCTGCCACCAGCGTGTATAATACTAGGACTATTGATTATAATTCTAATCCACATGTTGATGCCATCGTACCTTTTGCACAGCAACAAGAGTTTTCTATTCTAGGATCTCACTCAAATCCTGGTATCAGAGCTATTGGATACTCTGGTACAGATCGTGGTTACGATCATTATGGTGAGTATAAAGCGCAAGTTTCTGGAGAAAATTTCATAAGTGGTTTGCTATTAAATACTGCTAATTATCTAATAAAAGCTGGGGTTGTTGATAGGAACGTAGACGTATTAAGTCAAAAATTTATAAGTTATAATAATGACTTCCTGAGTCTAGTACAACAATCTGGAGATATTAAAATAAAGGATGGAGTAGTAGTGAATGGAGATGAGGTTCTCAAAAATTATAATCATCATCTTGAAAAGTATTTATACAGTAAAAAAAGCTTCTCAGAGAAAGTGGCAATAAATGTAGAAGCTGGGATTTCTGGTATAGTTTCATGTGCAGAGAAAGGTAGCAGTGCTGTAGTTATCGCACATGAAATTGGAAACTTAATTTCCCTCATTCAAAAAGAATTTAACGGTGAGCAGTTATCTGTTCGCGAACAAATATCAGGAGCTGCAAGTCAGGTAAAGATATATAAAGCCGCTTCTTCTCTCTATAATGGTGGAAGTATATATACTTTCGGATTGGGTGTAGATGCAATAGCAGATGGTGTATATTTTGGATATTCTGCCTTCCAAAATGATCATTCTGAATTTATCGCAGCAAGACGTAAGTTTCTTACTAACTTAAATTATTCAGTTGCAACATCAATATCACATGGCGCCACTCTGAGCATTACTACCGCCCTTGGGATACCTCTACTTGGTAAAGTTGCTATTGTTGCACATGCTACTTCATATACTACAGGTTTACTAAAATCTTATACTTACTCCTGGATTGGTGAAGGTGGCTATGCGGATTATTGTGTTACTGGACTAGATAATACAGTTAAAACAATTGCACAGCCAATAATCTTTGCAACAGAGCTTATTTCTGTACCTATGGCTTCAATACAGGGTGAACTGGGGTGGCTAGATGAAGATACAAAGTTTCAAAACCATATTCATGGACTAGAACTCAGTAAAACACTCCTTGATCTCTTTTCTTGGGTTACTCCAAAATTCGTATACGATTTTGAGCAAGATTCTAAGTGGTATCAGAACAAAATAGATAAAGCTAATGAACTAGAGAGCTATAAGAGGCATTTTGCAAAGACAAATAACCAGAAGTTATATGATGGTATATATAAACTTGCACTTGAGCAGAAGTATGCTCTCATCAATTCTGGAACATCTGTGGAAGACGCTAAGGAGTGGATGGAATCAATGCTGAAGACAAATGTCACCGTTAAAGCCCCAGAGGTAGGTGATTGCTCTGGAGATACTCAAAGGTATTTATATCAATATGATATATGTTTTGAGATGAATAGTTATGAACATGGAAAGCTGTATTACTGCTACAGCAAGAGTGCTAATACTGTAGATAGTATACTCACAGGTTCTCAACATGATCAGTTTGAAGTTATAGATGGTTACATAGCACATACAAACGTACATCTTGGAATGTGATTGCTAGAGAGTACCAAAAACGATCGTTTTTGGAATAACAAGCAAGCAGTACAAATTTTATTAAAAATCTACTCAAAATATGTCCCAAAACCTTGTTCTACTTGTTTTGTTCTGTTAAGGTTACAAAAATCCGTTTTTGGAATAAAAATATGCTTATTGGTTATGCTCGTGTTTCAACTGTACTAGTTGACATTTAATCCTACACTGCGGCTCAAGCCATATGCGCAAAAAATCATATATAGCAGAGGTAAATGAGATTGAGAATAAACAGAAGACAATTTATGCCAACTTATCTCTATTTATGCCTTACAAACTGTCTCATGCTCTGCTGCCTAAGCTATAGTTAAAGCTTGTCTATTTCTTGTAAAGAAAGTCCAGTACATTCTGATACTTTTTTCGTATCAACCCCAACAGATAGCATGTTCTTGGCTATTGCTAGCTTCTCTGCATGTCTGCCTTCCTCAATACCCTCCTGCCTACCCTTTTCCATACCTTTCTCCATACCTTTCTCCATGCCCTCCTTCATACCCTCTTGTCTGCCTTTTTCCACGCCCTCTTTTATTCCATCCTGCCTACCCTCTTCTCTCGCTTCGTCTTTGATATAAGCCTCTCTTGCTCTGGCATCTTTTGCTGCTTTTTCGGCACTTTCATAGGCAAGTAGCTCATCATTTGTCCAGTTGTGCGCTTCTAATTCATGATAGGCCCTTTGGATTATGTCGTTGTTGTTTGCAAGAATAGATTGCATATCTTCCCCTTCATGTGCGTGTTTAAAAAAGTAGCACCACTTCTCTTGATAAGTACTGAGAGAATGGATGTCCTTTGTAAACTTTGGTAGCTCTAAAA
>NZ_JAJBJB010000195.1 GCF_021811845.1 Candidatus Cyrtobacter zanobii
GTTTACAAAGACATTATGTCTCAATACGAAGAGCATAAAATATACGAAGATATTATTGATCATCATCAAGCACTCAAGAACAAAACAGATCTTTCAGAAGATGAACAATTAGTTGATTTAACCAAAAGACAAGCAGAACAATACTTCAAAGTTGGACATACAATTCTATCATGTTGTGCTTACTTATCAATTAACGACTATAAAAATGCTTTGAAGCAGCTTGTAAGATCCAATGAGCTTTTCTTAGCCTATGTACTTGCTACATTACTTTTCCCTGAAGGACTAAAAGACGTTATTTTGAGACTTGCATATCGTGCCGAACGGAATATGCTCGTTAATGAAGCGAAGGGTCTTTTAAACATAATTAATGAAGATGGAGTATATTCTAAAGCTCTCATGCTCTTGAGACTTGCAAAGCAAGGACTGATTAGCTACGATGATTTTGAAGAAGAAAGAGCTAATGTATCAATTAAGGACAAACTTTCCTCTAACGCACAAAGTGTATTAGATGAGGTTTTCGAGGAAAACTTTGAAAATGCTTGATTATTGTGATGAAAGTATTTTGAAAATATTCTTGACACTGAATCTTTCTCAAATTTGTTTAGTTGTATCCAAATGTTCGAAATTATTCAAGAAATTCAAATATCTAAAGTCTCTCAAGCAGTAAAAACTAAAATCTTTGGCTATTTATCTATAATCGGCATTTGCAAGGCTATATGGCATGGATTTACTCTTATTATTCCTGGACTTTTAAATTGATTTATTCATTCTCAAATTGAAAATATGATGATGAGAAAGTTTATGGAAAGTATCGAAAAATCTGTTTATGATAAGGACAAAATTATTGATAGAAGTATTCTACACAAAGTTGAAATTATCTTTGAGGATGATTTTAACAAAAAATTTTATAATGAAATTTATAATGCGATAGAGAAAAATGAAAAGATAAAATCAAAATTATTTGATTCCTCAGGAGATCATTCATTTTTATTAAACGGATCACATTTACCATCAAAAATTTTAAAAGACAAAAAACGGTCAACTCTTGTAAGTTATTTTAATTTAATTTTTAGTTGCATTCCATAAGAGGCTATCCATTCATTCTTGAAGATGGAAAAACATATATCAATCATAATGAGGCACTAGAATGGTCAATAGTTTTTGGATTCTCTCCCTTAATG
>NZ_JAJBJB010000196.1 GCF_021811845.1 Candidatus Cyrtobacter zanobii
ATTATATAGATAATAAGAGCTTAGAGTATATTTATACATGTTTTAATCAATATCTATTAAAAACTGAACAAAAATTATTTACTGGAAATAATTTTTATTAACATTTTTAAGTTACTGGACTAATCATGAAGTATAGAAATGTCAATAACACAAGATAAACTCTTCACTCAAAGCGCATGCGAATCATCATTCGCTTGCTTCAGCAACAACGACATGAGCTTCGACGATATGATAGGTAAGCATTGAGTCAGCGACGAGTCCGAGCCGGCCTCTGGCGCGCTGCTTTATTAAATTTGCATTTCCAGTACGAAGTCTAACTTAGTGAAATAGTCGATCCGAGCCAAGAAGCAGCATACAAAGTCGAGTTCGGGATGAACTGCAGCCAGCTGATGTTTCCGTACGGCGACTGGCGCGACCTGTGTTCGGCCAGCACCAAGACCCGCAGCTTCGACACGACCTGATTCGGAGTCCAGAGTCAGAGCAACTCAGTCAAGTCGCACGTGTGGGGCTGACTCGACTCAAAGAAAGACTTCGACTCGGTGGACTCGAAGCAGTCGGAGGCTTCATACGACGAGAGCTCGCGCTCAGTACCCGTCGAGCACAAGAAGATATTTATTTGCGAAAGAGTGGACAGGTCGAGCACTTACGTTAACAGAAGAGACGTTATCAATAAGACCATTATCAGACACTTCCATAAACGCATTAAGGTATTGTTTACAAATATCATACTGAAGAGAAAGTCAACTTACTCGATTGATTCTTTAAAATGAAAAATATATGAACTATGAATTGAGTTCAAATTAATCCAAGAGATGTCACCAAATAATCAAGAGGTTATTGAGTTCATTCTTTGGGTCTTATATCAAAATAAGAAAATGAAGTCAAAGAGAAATTATATTGAAGTTCTAAAGAAGTACTTTGCAGCTGTTGGCGAAGACCGCTTCGAATCCATCCAAATCATGTCTGACATCCTCAAAGGCTACGGACACACCAAACTGCAAAGACTGTTTGAAAACAACATTCTCAGAATCGTGTTCAAGAGGCTACTGGAAATGGAGTCAGAGAACTTTTTGAGTCAGATTCCAGTTCAGAAGAGGGCAAAGGCCATTGAAGCTCTTAGAGACTTCAAGACCAACATTATCATTAATAATTAGTGTCATTATAAATC
>NZ_JAJBJB010000035.1 GCF_021811845.1 Candidatus Cyrtobacter zanobii
GAAATGTCTTGGGATTTCTGCGTATCTTGGTGTATCTTAGGGACATGGAGATCCTCTTTGATCAGTAAGTCTCCATACCTTTTATACATATTTTAACAAAATTCATACTTACGCAGCAGGTCTAATGCTTAAAGGGGATGATGCAGATATTATCACTGGTAATTTGAGTATTCAATATGTTTTAGAGGAATTTCACAAGAAATGACTTGGAAAATAATTATATTTCTTGTTATGCTCGCAAATAACCTATATGGGGTGAATGAGAGTGATTTAAAAGATAAAAAGGAACTCGGAAAGAAAGTAGCTGAAGAAACATTCGCTAAAGATGTTAAAGAGATGTTTCAAGATAAAGATAAACTCACCTCAAACCTGTACTACTATAAAGATCTAGATAAGCAAGACCTTGATATAAAAAAGGCCCAAGGCTCTATGAAGATGGACTCTACAAATTGTGATGAGAAAGACTGTCCACTTGGCAATATATTTTCCAGCTCATCAAGGAGTGAGAGAACAACAAAATCAGAAGAAGTAGGTTTTATTAAAGATGAGCAAGGTAATATCATAGATAATAAGGGCTTTTTAGATAAAGTTAAAAAGAGAGCAAGAGAAGCGGGTCAGAATTTTGATTACATAAAAGGCGAATATAAGGACTGCAAACCACATGAAGTTACAAACAAGTACACTACTTTAAAATTTTGCGATCAGTATTATGATATAGCGCATAATAGCTGCCCTATTGATCAGGTAGTGGAGATAGATCCGAGATATATTTATCAATGCAGCAAAAGAAGAGAAATTAAAGAAAAGGTATGTATAGAAACCATCATAAGACACTGTGAGAGTGATATGGACTGCAAAGAAGATAAAGGGGGTATAGTAGAGGGCTCTGTTAATGCTGGTATAGAGTGGGCCTATCATTATCCATATTTAAGGCTTGGTAGTAAAACTGGGCATTGGCATTTTAGTTGTGAGGGAAATTGCTGCAACAAGGTTGAAATGAGCGCGCAATTTAAGATAAGAGCATTGAATAAGATAAAGAAATTTGTGCTTCATAAAATCTCATATGATGATCATGCCATGATATATCTCAATGGTCATATGGTTTATAATACCTTGGGAGGCAGTAAGCTTGAGATAACAGAGAAAAAAGATAGCTCTGGATATTATACTAAAGAAGGTGGATTTTTGGGCTTTTTTCAAGATGATGTTTTTCATTCAAGACCAGGTAGTACAAGTCTTATAGTAGATGGAGGAGGTGGGGGTAGTAAGGCATGTTGGAGACTGTTTCCTGGTCATGGAATTGATCATTATGAGGTCATAGATAAAGACTTAAAACCCTTTTTAAAGCAGGGAGTAAATGAAGTAACAATGGTCTTAGTATATGCAATGCGCGGTCAGTTTAATGTCTTTTTTGAGACTGGACAGTATTGTTGTAGCAAGTGGAAGGATACATCGGTAGTACAATGCGATTACTTGGATTGATACTAGTTCTTATATTTAGCAGCTCAGCAATGAGCTTTGAAGAGGATGAATGTCTTGTTATTAAGGAAAAGAAATGCATAGATTATAGAGAGAAAATAATAGATGATTATCCAGTTACTCGCTGTTGGAAATACGAAGAGAGATTAAGATGCGCAGGTAAAGAGAAGAATTATTGCAAGATATTTGAGGACAATAGAGGTTGCAGTGAAATTACGGCTCTATGCTTAAAAAGTGCTAACATAAGCAAGATATGTGAGCATTTTGAAAAGAAGTTTCGCTGTGGTGATAAAACAAAACAAACAGAAGAGGTTAAGCATGTAGATACAGAGTATTTAGTGCAAAGAGATGATAAGGATTTATCAAAGTGTAGTAAGAGTTTTTTAAAAGACTGTATGGTGGATAAAGAGGTATGCGTTGAAGGGGCAGAGATACGAAATATCAATGGAAAGGATGTTTACAAGGATTGCTGGAAATGGGAGAGAAAATATTATTGCAAAAAGAATACATTAATCGATGAGTGCAAGGATTTAAGAGCTAAATGCAAAGAAAAATCAAAGGAATGTTTATATAAAAGTGATGATTGCGAGCATTGGGAGCTTACATACGAATGTGAGGAAAAGGAGATAGATAAAGTGGATTGTATTGCTGGTAAATTTTGCTTAGGGGGAATTTGTGAGGAGAAAGAGAGATTTAGACCAAATAACTTTGGAGAGAATATAGGTACCTTAGCTACTTTATCTCAAATGAATAAAGAGAACAGAGAGGGGTGCGAGTGCCTGCCAAATGAAAAGTGTACGCCAGATACCATGACAAACTGTAGTTTTTTTAAAGGAGAGTCAGCTAAATGTAAGATGATAAGGGGTGAATATATCACATATCTAGCATCAGCAGCATCTATATATGGTTCATGGTCAGCACTCTCGCAAGGAGTATTTTCAGTACTTGGAAGTAGTGGTAACTTTGCGCTGCTGAGCGAAGCAGAGAAAGCTAGGTTCATAGCAGAGCAAGCAGCTAAAGCAGGAGGTGGAGGCCCTGCTGGGAGAATTGATTGTTGCGAGATTGAAGGAGTATTATCTGGTGCATTTTGTGATGCAAAAGATATGACATTAAAAATGAAAAAAGGGCAAGGTCTTTGCACCAAAGTAGGAAGATACAATGAGCTTTTAGGTCTGGTCTCCAATACCAGTTATTGCTGCTTTAAAACAAAGCTAATGCGTATTGTGCAAGAGCAAGGTAGAAAACAACTTGGCATAAGCTTTGGAACGCCAGAGAATCCTGATTGTAGAGGCCTTACATTACAAGAGATACAATCAATAGACTTTGGCAAGATAGACTGGTCTGAAATTATCAAAGATTTTAAAGCTGATGCAAAATCTGCTATTGATAAAAATATTATTCCTCAAGAAATGCGTGCTAAGATTTTAGACATGAAAAATAATTCAAAAGACTTTCTTTTAAAAAGAGGGCAAAGTATTCAAGATGATCAAAAAGCCACGGAAGATTTTATAAAACAGAAGCTCAATAAATTTTATGGCACAAAGAATTAGAAAGATCATCCATATAGACATAGGCTGCCTTTATACAGCTATTGACATCCTTTTTAGGCCAGCTTGGGAGTTGCTGCAAGAAATAAAAATAGCCAATGACATCCCCGACAAAAGAACAAACCCAAATAATAAATGCTGCAAAAGGCAGCGATAATATACTTTTAATCACAGCTTTTGCAGGAAGCGGGAAAACTACAACTCTACAAATGATAGCAAATGCACTTCCAAATAAAAAAGGCCTTTATCTTGCTTATAACAGAGCAATTCTACAAGATGCAAAAAGCAGATTTCCATCTAATATTACTTGCAAAACAACTCATGGATTAGCATATGAGTATTATGCAGCGCAATATAGAAAAAAGATCACAAATAAACTCACGGCTCGAAAAGTAGTGCGGCACCTAGATATAGAGAATATGAGTATGCAGGAGAATAATGTTCTGGTTTCTGCGAGCAACATCAATATTGCAGCTTGCGCTATGAGGATAGTGAATAATTTCTGCTATAGTGCTGATCAAGAAGTAACGTACGAGCATTTTTCCAATTACTTTCTTGAGCTTTTATATAATAGGTATAGAAAAAAGGTAGAGCTTGAATACGATAAGAAAAACTTCAATACTCCAAAAACATTTTTAGAGTATTATGCAAATTACTGCACTCACATTGCAATAGAACTATGGGAGGCAATGATAGATCAAGATAGTAGAGTTGGTATAACACATGATGCATACCTCAAATTATATCAGCTGAGCAAAAGAAGGATAAAGAATATAGATTTTATACTGATAGATGAATCACAAGATGCCAATCCAGCTGTGCTTGATATATTAAATAACCAGGAAGCAAGGCGCATTTACGTTGGAGATCAATATCAGCAAATATATAAATGGAGAGGCTCTGTTAATGCAATGAATGAAATAGATGGGGATAAATTATATCTCACTCAATCATTTAGATTTGGTCAAAAAATTGCAGATGAAGGCAATAAGATACTTTCTATGCTGGGAGAGAAACAGGAGATAAAGCCCAATTTATCGATAGATAGCAAAGTGGAAAAAATAGATGAAGGAACTCAGCATACAATTATTTGCAGGACAAACTTCTCTATACTAAAGAAATGTATAGAATGCTATAATCTTGGAAGGAAAGTTGCGTGTATAGGTGGTTTAAAAGGCACTTTAAAAGATTTTGAATCTGGTTATTATTTGTGGAAGGGCAAGATAGAAAAAGTCAAATCTCCAAAAGTTTTACTATATCAAAGTTGGGAAAATTTATTAGAAGAAGCAGAGCTGACTGGAGATCCTGAGATAAGAGGTATTGTCAACTTTATTGAAGAATATGAAGAAAATACCATCTCTGCTATAAATAATATTTTATCTGTAGTCATCCACGAAGAGAATAATGCTGATATTATTTTAAGCACTGCACATAAGGCCAAAGGCCTTGAATGGCCTCGTGTAAAAATAGCGGGAGATTTTAGAGAGCCTGCAAAATGTAGCCCTGATGAACTAAATTTATGGTATGTCTCAGTGACAAGGGCAATAGAGGTTCTGGATCTTACAGAGGTAGAAAAGCTTTTCACAACAAAGGAAAAGAAATTTCTTAGCATAGAGCTTGTTCCATCTACCGCGTGGTTCTCGAATGTTAGATCAATAGTTACTGAGCATGAATGGAGTAGAATAAAAAGAGCCGTATATAGAAGAGCTGGAAGAAGGTGTGAGATATGCAATGGCTATGGCTCTAAATGGCCTGTTGAATGTCATGAAATTTGGGATTACGATGATGATAAAAAGCTACAAACCTTAAAGGGGCTTATCGCTTTATGCCCATCTTGCCATGAAGTGAAGCACATAGGCTATGCAAGCATTAGGGGTAGAGCAGAAATGGCAAGAGCTCATCTTTGCAGTGTGAATAATTGGAGCCAAGAGAAAGCTATCAGTTATATTGAGGAGCAATTTAGAAAATGGGAAGAGAGGAGCATGTATGAATGGCATCTTGATATTAGCTTTCTAAAAGATGAATTTGGAATAGATGTGCAAGTGCACGAAAGGAAGAAGGATTGCATATATTTTTAGTAGCCTAGGCTATATAACATGCGCCGTTATCAATAAAATTTGTAATGTCAAAATGATAAAATAGAGATATAATAGAACGTTAATTTGCCAGTACATATGGATAATTGTGGCACTATATCACAAGATAGATCAAAGAAGTTAGATAAAGAAATGGACGCCATTAGCAAGGTGTTTCAATATATGGATCAAATAAAATTAGATGATACCAAAGATAATGTTCAGCGACTGAAAGAGTTAGGTCGCATAGCAAAAAATGGAATATAGAATGGGAAATCTATTTGATAATTTAGCTGATTCCACCAAAATGGCTCTGGATATATTGGATGGTAAAGAGCCTAATAGTCAGAAAGACTACAACAAAAATAAGCATGTGGATTCTAAAACCACCATAGAATTTTTTGCACGGCCTATAAATTTTATCCCAATCTTTTATCACTCATACACTATCTTCACATGTGAAAATGGAGATAAATTGATTTTAAGTGGATTTCCTACTTTTGAAGGTAACATGGTATTGAATATGCTGATAGGAGATCTTAGTGCAACGCTGGTTGAGTATAATGCAATAAATTATCACAAGAAGCTTTACCTTAAAGATGACTATCTAGAGAAGCAAAGCAGGATACAGATACAAAAATTAGAATTTCAAGACAATAAGGAAATAGATACATATATCGCAAAAGCACATGAAGCTGTTCAGTTTATAGAAACTGGAAATAATGGGCATAGATTTGATTATGATTTCTGTTTTTATCACAATAATTTCATTCAGTTAGGGATTGAGAAAAAGTGCTGTGGCGCAAATAGCAACACTGTACAAAGATTAGCGTATCAATACATGGGGTTGCCTCTTTCTATACCAGAAGAGCTTCATCTTCCAGGAATAGAGGGTAGCTTTTATGTTGGATTTTGTGATGGCTTTTTCTCTACTTTAGGAGAAGAGATGTGCAGAGATGACTTACCATGATTAAAATAATTAAGCATTACTTCAAAGCGTGGCTATGGCTTGTATTGTTCTCTAACGTTTGGAATACGGTTTTTGATACCAGGCCTATAAAGTACGAGAGATTTTTCAGTGAAACGAGTTTTAGGAAAGAGGTTGCAAAATTAATACCTATAGGCTCAAGAATATCAGATGCATCTCATATCTTATACGGCTCAGTGCTACATCGTGTACAGATTTGGTATCCAACAAAGAGAGAGGTATCTTCTGGTGGGCATCATCCAAACACTCAATATATACTATATACTGAATATTATTCAGATATATTGTCTTTAGGGCTTGGGTCAATTTATTGTATTGATGTTGAGGTAGATGAAAACGGTTATATAGTAGATGTATGCGGTGATATACAGTCATTAGGTACAAAATCGGTTTTATAGCTATACTTTAGACAAAATTATGGAGAGTTTTTCTCTACTCGCACTGAGGCGATCTGCAAGTTTAATGCTGCTTATATGATATTCTATAAAAGCACTACAATTTTAGATTCAAATATGATAAAAAGGCATTGCAATAAAGGTTTAGCACATGAAAAAGAAAACCTTCAATATAGTTGTTTGGCTCTTTTTACTTCCTTTTTCTGCGTATTCTGCGGGCTTCAAGTTTACGAAGAAGTTTTGTGCTGAAAGAGGATTAGGAAGCAATTGGTACTGCCAAGCTGAGGAAAAAGAAAGCATTGATGATATAATGGAGTCAAACATACCAGCTTTACAAAAAGCTCAAATCTTAAATCAGCTATGGGAATTTTATAGAGCGAAAGCAGTTATTGATGCAAAAGAAGAAGATATAGAGAAATTTCTGGAGATTAACTCTCTTATCTCTCAAAAAGCGGTTTTATTTGCACATAAAGCACAAAGAATTGTAAATAGCTCTCCTAAATATTCAGCCGTCCAGAGCAATTATAAAGCAAATACCGATCAAGCAATTAAAGATGCTACTAAAGTTCACTACTTGAAAGAAGGTAGTAAGAGATATGCTCTTGTTATGGTATATAGCACTTTGTGTAGCCACTGTATTATGCAGCTTCCTAATGTTTTAAAGATAAAGGAGAAGTGGGGTTTTGCTAACCTCGGAATTAGTGTGACAGGTGATTTTTTAAAAGGGTTCGATGAGAATATCTCCGAGCCTTCAATAACAAAAGACAGTGCAATACAGGCATTTCCTACTCTAATACTGTTAGATAAAACTGCCAAGGAAAAGATATTTTTAAGCAAAGGGCTTACATCTACAGAAGAAATTGAGGATAGGGCTCTTTCCATCATAAAAGAAAGAGGACTATGATAATAAGGGCCCTATTACTCTTTTTATTAATATCTTCAAATGTGAATGGAGCGGAAAGTATACTAGACAGTATATCTTCTCTTTGGAATTCTCTTGGGGGACAGAGCGTTTCTACTGGATCTAATATTTATGCTTCTCAACAATCAGGAAATGTCACTCTTGGAAGTATTTATATTGCAAATAAAAAGCATAACAGAAATCTTATAAATGTTACCTTCCCAACAATAGATATAAACCATCCTTGCGTTAAGAACTCTGTTTTAAATTTTGGAGGGATCTCTTTTATATCTGGAGATGAGCTTAAAGAAAAACTCCAAAGCATAGCTCAAACAGCAGGTATGATATTTGTTTATCTGGGTCTTTCTTCTATATCTCCAGTGATTAGTGAAACTCTCCAAGAGGTTTATAGTAAACTACAGGAAGTAGGTGGCTTTTTGTCTGATGAATGCCTTGCTGCGGAAATGGCGGTGAATTTTATAAAAGATAAATATACGCAGTACAACACATTAAGGAAAAAGCAAGTTACGGATTATGAATTATCTAAGGGAGATAAAACTGATATTGCGGGCGCATATAGAAGCTATCCAAAAGACTCTGGGGCTTTAAGCAAAGAGATAGGTGAGAAGCACCCAGAAAAGAGGTTAGTGAATATCAATTTAGCCTGGGAATCTCTTAAAAAGCTTCAAGATGTAGATATTGAAACAAAAAGACTGATGATGAGCATAAGTGGCACAATTATCATACTTGAAAATGAGAATGACCCTGACGGCCATCCTGCCGTTGAGCATATAATGCCCAAGATTACAGACCCTACTGTTTTTCAAGGGCTTTTAAAGGGTAGCGAGCAAATGAGTCTCCTAACTTGCAAAGATAGTGATAAATGCCTGCACGTTAAAGATGAAGGATTTAAACTTTTAAGTCTTCAACAGCGTAGGGGTTTTGAAGAAACTGTTTCAGATCACTTTGCAAACTTTAAAATAGCTCTTGATGAGGATGAAGAGTTAAAACCTTCATCTCAGAGCTTTTTATCACAAGCTGGCATACCAGTTTATATGATGTATGATGTGCTATACAGAAAAACTAATGGTAAACCAGATGCCGAAGCTGGAATATTAATACAAATCACTTCTTGGAATATACTTTATCATTATCTAACAGAGCTTATTAATGATTCTATAAAAGCATCTAATAATTATACAATTCTTGCTGCAGATGAGCTCAATACTTATAGAAAAAATCTAATCTTAGCTAGGGAAATGCTAGGCAAGTATAAAATGCAAGATCATAACATGCATAACTTACATGTTTTACTAGCTCAAAGATCTGAGTCTCAGCAAAGATATCTCAATAATGTTGGTTTAAAAAGGGTGGGAGCAAATGGATTTTGATATTTACACAATAGGTACAGGAGCTTTTTTAGAGCATGCATTTAACGCTATACGCTTAATATGGGGAGGCTCTGGTTTTATAGCTCTTTTAAAACTAGCTGTACTTGTGGGTCTTTTAATACTGATTGTGAGATCTGTGTTTGAGTTTACACTCAAATCTATAATTCTTTATTTTGCAAAAGTCACTTTAATCACAGGGATTATAACTGCCCCAATTGCAAAGGTTCACATAATAGATAAGCTTCCTAGTGCATATGGATCTGTGGATGCATCCAGATATGTCGAGAAAATACCACTTGGACTTGCTGCTATGGCATCTTTTACATCAACTATTGGAAATTGGATTGGTGAGAAATTTGAAGATAGCTATTCTGCTGTATTTCCTTATAAAAGGACAAGCTTACTATTTGGCTCAAAAATAGTAGAAGATATAAGTGATTTAAGAGCTGATAACGCAGATATAAAGACTCTCTCCAATGATATACTTATGGGGTGTATCCTCCCTGATATTGATTATGGGTACAACAGAAAAAATGGCTATACAGAAAATGACCTCAAAGCCTCTCCAAATATTTTAGCTTTTCTGAAAGAACGTGCATCAAGGGCGAAACCAAAATGAATAACCCCGCAGCAAGCTACGGGGTATCGGACTAGAATAACTTCAACTGCATATCTTTGTGGATTTGCTGATATTGACAGCCCTGATTCTTAACATATTTTCCTATCATATCTTCATTACCA
>NZ_JAJBJB010000036.1 GCF_021811845.1 Candidatus Cyrtobacter zanobii
AAATGTCTTGGGATTTCTGCGTATCTTGGTGTATCTTAGGGACATGGAGATCCTCTTTGATCAGTAAGTCTCCATACCTTTTATACATATTTTAACAAAATTCATACTTACGCAGCAGGTCTAATGTTCATTATATGAAGATTTCATATATGCTTGCCCAGCATCACAGAAATATCCCATATCGGATTGCGCAATGAGCTCATTATTTTGTATCACTTTCAAACAGGAGTTCTCCACACAATCTAGCAATTTTTCATTTTCGCATATTTTGGATGGTTCGGATAGTTTGAATGTTTTTCTGATACGGAGCAATTCATCATATCCCAAAAACCCAAAGAGATAAGCATTATATACAGTTGTCAAGCTTTTCCCAAGGCTTGTGCCACGATAACTCAAATTGTTGCATATACCCAAGCTCTTAAACCCATTCTCTAACCACATATTGCTCGGCTCCTCCTTAAAAGGAAATAGGTACCAATCTCCTTTTTTGTTGCTACCATGTATAAATGACCATAACATGATATCCCCTATAGGGTAACTATCTATATAATTTTTATAACATATACATTGCATACCAACGAGCGTACCATGAGCGTGACCACCCATCCCAGCTTTCACGCCATCAAGTATTGGAAAAAACCTTTTTGCAATATCATCATTTTCAGCAAGCTTAATATATGCTTCAAAATTATCGATAGAAAATTTACCCCCTGAAAGGAAGTCTTGATGTAAATTGCTGACCTTATCGAGTATATCTAAATTAATGTCCTGAATAATGGTGAAAAATTTTGGTAATAAGCCTCCGCTAAAACCCTTACCGTAACTGGCTATAACTTCAAAAGCCAACTTAAACTTATCGAGCGGTAATTGCGATAATACTTCGATCTTACATATCCAGTTACGATATATCTTAGGTGAGCTCTGATACATAGCAAAATGATACTTGTTATGACGAAATTCATTGTAAATTGTACCAAGGATAGAAAGATATTTGTGATTGCCAAACACTATACAGGCTTTTGCAAAATTATCTATTGCAATTCTAATATCATTCTCACCAAACCAGTTAATAAGATCTATAATCTCTGACATTCCGTCTTTCATTGCCGGTGATTTGGTAATGATATTACTCACACTTAGCCATACCTTTTCATAATGCGATATAGAGTCGATAAATTTTCGACTGTCTGCCCTACCATATGCAATGAGCATATCGGTCAGTGGTTTCTTGTCTAAAAACTCTTGATTTCTTATGGTCAGTTCTGCAAACTCTGTAAATTTAGCAAAATTAATATGAAGCTTCTTATATAGAGATGCTAATAATCCTACCAACTCCTTATTATCCCAGAACTTTTTATCCTTTACAAAAGAGCCTATGAGCCATGCAGCACCGCCTATTCCTTCAATTTTAAACTGCTCGGATACTACCTTGAATTGTGAAATTAAAACTTCATTAATTAAAATATCAATTACAGATTGGATAAACCTACTAATAGCGTTTTCATAATTATGATGATAATTATATTCTGGTTTCTTAAAACTATTAAATAGCTTAGCCAGCAATGCAGTATTCTTCTCATCACTAAAAAAATCCTTATGGTTATCTATATGATCAACAAGTTGCTTAATATCATCTGAATACCGAAGGCCAAGCTGGTAAGATATATCAAACAATAATTCGATTTTTTCTGTCTTACTCCAAAATTGTAGGTTCTGCACCATAGATCCCACAAATTCTATACAGATGGAACCTTTATCAAGTTTATCCTGAAGTAGCCTATATACAGATCTCATTAACTCCACGTGCTCTTTGTCACGCCAAAAATCTGGATACTCTATCATGGATTTTATAAGATCCGTATTACTAACATGCTTACCTAATTCTTTAGATATAGATATTAATAAATTCACATTTTTCTTATCGCCCCAAAATGCTGGATTATCTATCACAGATTTAACAAAGTTAGTACTACTAACACGCCGATCTAATTGAGCATATATGGATGTTAAGAATGTCATATTATTCATATCACCCCAAAACTCTGGATTATCCATCATAGATTGAGCAAGCTCCATAAAATGGATATCAATCTGCTTACTTACAGATGTCAAGAACATTATATTCTCATTCTTACTCCAAAATTCTAAGTTTTTTTTCATTGATTTAACAAGGTCCGTAATATCATAAATGGACCCTTCAGATTGTTTATATATGGATTCCAATAATTTTACGTTCTTTTCGTTACCCCAGAATTCCTGATTAGTTGCCACATGCTTTATGAATTCATATGCCGTGGATGTATGACGATTATATATTACAAATTTATTAAATAACTCTGCAAACTGCGTGATTAGGCCCTGATTATTCCAATGCTCAATTATAAAGTATATGAAAGCACCAACACCATTATCATCCATATCAAGATTAAGAGCACTAAGCCGCTCAATTAATGCACTCTTATTATTACTAAAAAACCCCTTGTTATGAGCAATGACACCCATAAGCTGCACAACACTCCTTGCGCCATCATATACTCTTCCTTGAAAGGCATTATTTATTATATCAAATAGCAGCCCAACTGTTTCTTTGTCGCTCCAATACGAATTTTCTATAGATTTTGCAAACACTATTGCATCATCAACGCGCACTCTATTAAGCGGTTGAGATAACTCAAGTATCAGATCGGTGTTTTTTGTGTTGCTCCAAAAGTCTTGTTTAGATTTTATAGATGAGGCAAGGCTCGTAACATCGTACATACTCTTGGCCTTAAATTTCCAAGATAAATCAAGCAATAGATCAATATTTTTGCCCAAAAATTCTAGATCATCTGGAATAAAGGTAGCAAAATTATCTATCCCATACAACTCAATAGCCCCAAGCTTTTCATTGAATTTTAATAACAACTGGACTGCATCTTTGTTATCCCATAAACAGATGCCCCGATCGCCCATACCTAATGTAAGACCAAGGCTATAAGTACATTCAACCAATTTGCAAAATTTAAAGCCATCTAATACCTTAAGAAGCAACTCCATTTTTTCCGTATCATCCCAAAAATCTTGATCTGGCCCCAGCCTTTTTAAAATTCTTAAGAACTCCTTCTTATTACGAATCTCTTCTTCAGCTATTAAAACCACCTGCTCAGAGCTATCTTGCTCAGAACCACCCTTTACCTCTTCTTTTTGTTTCATATAATGACAATAACAAAGCTTGACGTGCTAAACCCCGCCCTTGCTACCCAAGCGCACCTGACCGCGATCATGATATCATGCAATTATATTATTAAAATCTAAAGATAGTTGATGAATCTTAACATCTGTTATTTGAAGAATATTGTTTGAGCCATCCCATATCTATACTCTCATAAATAGCTTGCCAGTTGTGGCAAGTGTATACCTGCTTAAATAACATGCTTCTTAAAGGCCGCTATATAATTTGTAGATATATCTGAAGAGAAGTTCCACTGCCTTGAGATGAGGCTGAATTTCATGCCAGTTATGTTAATTAACTCACAGCCAGGTAGGCCATCCACAACCTCGGAAGGCTTCATAAATTTTCCCCACGAATGTGTTCCTGTTGGCACGAACCTCAGTAGATATTCTGCCGCAACTATCGCCTTCAGATATGATATAATATTTCTATTTATAGTGGATAAAAATATAAGCCCCCCACTTTTAGTCTTTTTTTCTAGTTCACTTAAGAACCGATACACATTATCAACATGCTCAACAACCTCCATACAACATACTATATCAAACGGCTCCTCTGTCAGCTCCTCAATAGTTGACTCTTTAAAAAGAACACTGGCTCCTTTTAGTTCATTTATGGCACGAGCCTGTTTTATTATTTTGGAAGATGCATCTATTGCCGTGACGGTTGCACCCAATTTTTCAAGTGAGAACGAAAGTATGCCGCCGCCGCAACCAACATCCAAGCATCTCAAATTATGAAGAGATCTGCTATGAAGCAGATCTTGTATATATGCAACTCGCAACCTATTCATAAGATGCAAGTGCTTCAGTGGCCCGTCCTCGTCCCACCACTTTTCTGATAAATCATCGAACTTTTCTTTTTCTTCAGAATTTAAACTGGAAAACATAAATACCAAGTTAGTTGCCAGAACAGCAGATATTATGATGAGATATCAAAATAACACCTGAGCAGGCAGTATATCAAATAAAACCAAGAAACAAAATAGCATTAACTTAATATTTCGGCTTATTGATCTGATTACTGCATTAATTCATATTAAGGTGCTTTTAAAACCAAATGTATATTGTTTAAATCAATATAAACTAAAGCGCGATAGTATAATACCCAAATAACATTTGACTATGTTGTATTGCTAAGATATTATGCGGGCGAAGATATACTGCTGCCTTATTGGTGGGGGGTCTTGGGTTTTTGTAGTGATATTTTTATGAAAGGGGGGAAAGGAAGCGGGGGTGCTACTGGTAGTCTTGGTGTGAGTACCATTGGGGATCACAAACCTAGCAGTGAAGAGACTTCGTATCAGGCTGATCTCCAGGATCTTAGTAATGGTGTTATTGATGAGGAGAGTAAGGAGGGGGCTCGCGATGATGGATTTGGGTTTGTTAGTGATATAGCAGAGGGTGATAGTGAAGATGATGGTATTGAGATACCAGAGGAGAAACCGCGACCAACTGTGGAAAGAAAAAAGTTGACAAGGACAGAACTTAGACTGAAGGCGCGTAAAGGTGAAATAGCGCGTATGATGAAGCTGCCTATGAGTCAGGTTAATGAACAATCCATAGAAGAAAGTGTTATTGATAAAGCGGGTGTTAGCTTCGCGGCCAACACTGGAAGCGATGCTGTATTTGGCAAAACTGAGAACATCGTTTCTGATAGTCAACACAGTGAGGCTCAGCCAGATAGTCAGGATGGTACTGTGAAAGCCTTAGTAAGCAATGAACATAGCTCTCGCTCTAAAGATAGCAAAGAAAATGAAGAGAGTGAAAAAAGTCAGGAGAGTGACGGGCATGTGGGGGATGTAATTGATGATAATGGGGATTATATGTTGGAAGGTGATGTGAAAGGTAATATTCAAAAAAAATTTTTTATTGGTAATAATGATATGGGTAGTAATAATAGTAAGCAGGGAGCGAATGCAATTGGCCTAGGTATGGTTGGCGGTAATCGAAGCTCTAGCGAGTCGGATGCAAATTTTGAAAATAAGAGGCGCATTGAGTTTGAAAATAAGGAGGAAAGCAAGGAGGGTTATTATGCGCAAATAGAATATGAGGAATATGGCAATCAGCATAATGAGAATACTGGTGGCGATCTAGTAAGACCTAATGTTGTTGAAAAACAAGGCGACGCTCATAATAATCAGGTAAGTGAGGAGGATGCCCCTAAGCAAGGACTTGTTGGTAAGCTATCAAGTAAAGCAATTGGTGTTGTGCTTTATGCTCCTTCTGCGCTTAATACTCTTACTTCTGGCGCAGATTTTGTACAAGAGAAGAGCCTTTCTTCTGCGATTAAGGTTGCTGGTAGCGCTGCGAGCTTTATTGTACACTCCGCTGTCTTGCTTGGTAAGGTTAGTAAAGATACTCCTTATCTAAAAGGTATATCACTATTGCCTTGTGCGCTTAATGTTCTTTTAGACGTTGTTGAAAAAGCCCCTAAGTATTATAGTGGTAATTATGATAAGATGGATGTGGTTTATGATACTGCTGATCTTGCACGCGATGTTGTATCACCGCTTCTAACTACTTATGCAATAGCAAAAAGTGGAGCTGTTGCGTATTCATTTTTCGGTGGTACAGGGATTCTCCTTGTTGCTGCCTACCCACTGGATGTTTCTATTGCAGGGGCGAGGAACATGTTCAAAGAGTGGAGTGATTATAATGAGTTTGCGAAGGAAGTGTGTGGGATAGAGGGCAAGGGTGGCTTCTTTGGCTTTTTCACTGATTTTGGTTACTGGTCTTGGAATAAAGATAGCTGTACTATAGAAGGGTTTAGGGCGAGTATATATGCTGTGAGCGAGAGTGAAAAAGCTAAGCCATTTATTCATCAAGCTGCTAGCCATATGTATATGATTTTTTCGCCATCTTCCGATCACCCAGTTGATTCATCAGTAGTTGAGGAGGGGCCATGCAATCCTCTTAGTCCTCAAGGTTCGTGTTATTACGCTGCGCATGATGGTGATACGATCTAAGCGTAATGCCGCTTTTTATGAAAAGGGGCCTTTTGGGCCCCTTTTTTATGTTATGAATGCCGTTTATATCGCACTTGCATATCAGGGGCCAATTTCATATATTAGCTAGCTGTTATATATGAAATAACTGTGCAGGCAGCAATGTATTTGCTATTCTGTATTAATTTAGTTAGAATGCTGCCCATATATATAGATTGAGCACCGAGTTTAAAATAGTGAAAAGCAATATAGTAGATATTTTAATAGAAAAGGAGATACAGGGCTCTTACCTTGAATACTCAATGAGTGTGATAGTTAGCAGGGCATTGCCTGATTGTAGGGATGGTTTTAAACCTGTGCATAGAAGGATTATGTATGCAATGCATGAGATGGGTAATACGCATGATAAGCCGTATCGGAAATCTGCAAAGATTGTGGGGGAGGTGCTGGCGAAGTATCACCCGCATGGCGATTCTGCTGTATACTCATCAATGGTGAGGATGGCACAAACTTTTTCTCTGCGTGATACGTTGGTGGACGGGCAGGGTAACTTTGGTTCCATAGACGGTGATTCGCCAGCCCAGATGCGTTATACAGAAGTGAGGCTGGAAAAAATAGCTAACACATTAGTCTCGGATATTCAGTATGATACTGTAGATTTTCAACCAAATTATGACGGTTCAGAGAAGGAGCCAACAGTTTTGCCTGCAAGGTTCCCAAATATATTGGTAAATGGTGCAAGTGGTATAGCAGTTGGAATGGCAACTAATATACCGCCGCATAACTTGGGTGAAGTGATGGATGCGTGTATTGCATATCTAAAAGATCCAAATATCACGGCTCAGCAACTTACGGAATATGTGCTTGCGCCAGATTTTCCTACTGGTGCAGAAATTTTAGGTAGAGCAAAGGCAATAAAGGCCTTAATGTCCGGCAGGGGTAGTATCACACTTAGGGGAAAAACCGCTTTTGAGGATATTGCTGGCAGGAAAAGTATAATCATTACTGAGCTACCATACCAGGTGAATAAAGCTGAGCTTGTAAAAAGCATAGAGGTGCTTGTAAAGGATAAAGTAATTGAAGGGGTCTCTGAAATCAGGGATGAAACCAATAAACTTGGTATAAGGGTTGTCATAGATCTAAAAAAAGGAGCTGAAGGAGAATTGATTTTGAACCAATTGTATAAAAACACGCAGCTGCAAATTAATGTTAGTGTTAACATGCTTGCAATAAACAAGGGTGTTCCTCTGCAGATGAACATTCTTGAATTTATTGCTGCATTTATAGAATTTAGAAAAGAAGTCGTTCTAAGACGTACAACGTTTTTACTCCAGAAAGCAAGAGAAAAAGCCCACCTTTTAATTGGTCTTGCGCTTGCCCTTGCAAATATAGATAGGGTTGTGGAGTTAATACGTTCTGCAGGTGATGTGCAAGAGGCACGCCTTGCCCTCTTGAACGAATTATGGCGCGCATCAGAGATTGAGGCGATTATTGCGCTTGTGGAAGATGAGCAGAATAAGGTTGAGAATTCGAAATGTAAATTTACTGAATATCAGGTTAAAGCTATATTAGAAATGAGGCTTCAACGCCTCACTGCGCTTGAGCGCGGCAAGATAGATGCAGAGTTGCAGGAGCTCACTATTAATATAAAATATTATATTAATATCCTGAGTTCTGAGGTGGAGCTATGCAAAGTGATCGAAAGCGAATTGTTAGATATAAAGGATAGATTTGCAACTCCAAGGCTGACGGAGATAGTGGACGATGTGAATGCCGATCTTGACGATATAGACCTCATTAAAAAAGAAGATGTTGTAGTAAAATTAACAGCAAGCGGTTATATTAAAAGGGTTCCAATCTCCATGTATAAAGCACAAAAAAGGGGAGGGAAGGGAAGATCTGCGCTATCAATGCATGAAGATGATGCAGTAACAGAGTTACTGATTACCAATACGCATGCAACAGTTCTATTTTTCTCTGATGCTGGAAAAGTATATTCCATTAAGGTATATAAAATTCCTCAAGGCTCATTGCAGAGCAAGGGCAGGGCGCTTGTGAATATAGTGCCGCTTGCTAGTGGGGAGAGGGTTGCAAGTGTGATGCAGATATACGATAATTCAGCTCAAAATCTGATTTTTGTTACGTCTAAAGGTAATATCAGGAGGAACGACATCTCGGATTTTGAAAATATCCAGGCAAATGGTAAGATAGCTATCAGGTTAAGTGATGATGATTCGCTTGTTGGGGCGGCACTTTGCCATGATGATGACCATATACTACTTGCCACTAAAAAGGGAAAGGCATTGAGATTCCCAGTTAGTGCTGTAAGAGTATTTAAAAGCAGAACATCAGATGGCGTAAGGGCGATAAAGCTTGCTAGGAGCAATGATAGTGTTGTCTCGCTTTCAATACTCAATGGAGTTGAGGTTTCTAATGAAGATAGGGATGAATATCTGAAAATTCCTGTAGAAAAGAGAATCGCCTTAGCTGCTGGTCATGAAATTGAGCTTGAAGGTTCTGCAATGGATATTGAGACTGTAAGATATTTGGCGAAGAATGAGCAGTTCATACTTTCAATAACCTCACGAGGGTTTGGTAAAAGGACTTCTGCTTATGAATATAGAATAACAGATAGGGCCGGGCAGGGTATATTGAATGTATCGTTCAATGCTGGTGATGTTTTAGCTACGTTCCCCGTATGTGGGGATGATGATATAATGCTCATTACAGATTGTGGAACTACGATACGAACTTCTTGCTCAGAAATTAGGTTTACAGGACGCGGTGCATGTGGCGTGAAAGTGATTTCTCTAAAAAGTGGAGAGGCATTAGTTGCTGCTGTAAGATTATGTGCCAGCGAAGATGATGAGTAGTGTATAGCCTTGGCAGCATCATTAAGTGTTTATCTAAGTGTGATGCAGGTTAAAAATCACAAGCCTGTATCAGAATCCTGTATTTCTGCAAAGAGATACAGAGTATCGATAATCAATCAAGTAGTATGGTAAGTGATATGCTATTAATTTTATAAACTCAATGATAATTGAAGTATAGCATGCCAAACACAGGTTTGGACACTGAATAACTTACTGAGTTATATTTGAAATATAGTAGATTCAAAATATAGTAGATTCAAAATAATATGATAATTAGGTGATAATAATATATTATAGCTAGGTAGTGTCGACATTTAAGATTTTATGGTATAGCTTAGGCAAAAGAGGTTGAGACAGTTTTTAGCACATAAGCTAGGGCGTCTGTAATGTTTTCAAATTTTCTTCTATATTTTCTAACTAAATGCTTAATCTTAAACCAATAATGCTCAATTGGG
>NZ_JAJBJB010000037.1 GCF_021811845.1 Candidatus Cyrtobacter zanobii
AATGTTTCTTTAGATAACAAATCGGTCGACTTTCTTGGAATTGCTTTAATTTACTATTCAGGCCCTTGAATTGGGCTTTAGTGCCGGTTTATTGGCTTGTTGTGGTAATGGATGTTATGGAAAATAGTTTTTAGGTACCTTTATGAAGTTGGAAAAAGTTAAGGAGAAGTTGATTTCTTATGCAAAGAACGAAGATGAAGAAGCTTTGAGGCTTCTGAAAGGGGATGCCGCTACTTTAGCTGAGAACTTTAGAGAAGATCCCTCCTATATTGTGTTGAATTTTTATGATGAATATGAGGAAGCCTATAATAATTGTCAATTTGGTTTTTGTGCCCGTTACGAGCATGCTCTCTCAGATCTATTTGGGGTTGAGCCAAGCTCTCTTTTTATTGGCTTTTAGCTTTCTCTACTAGTTTCAAAACCACTAATTCTGCTTTCGGAGTTGAGTTAGTAGCAAGTTGAATGAACTATGAATATCTCCGACGAAGTAGTTTATGGATATCTTGAGGAGCATCTTAAGGCCAGCCTGATCACAGGAGTGCTCTCTTGTCTGCGATATAGTTTCGATTTTGAGAATAATGAGGAGGAGCTGTTGTTGGGTTTTACCGATAAATTATTAGCCATTTTCTTTAAAAATGGGCTGGCAACTCAAGAGGAGATCATAAATCTCTCCGCTCAAGTGTTTAGTCTCGAAGATGAAGATTGTAGTGCATTGGAAGGTAAGATGAAGGAATTTCATGCTGAAGTTAGCAAACTCATTAATCTAAAGCTTAGGGGTAAAAATTGGAGCGAATTAAAAGGTTCATATCTCGCTAAATTTAAAAATTTGATAAAAATTAATGGTTCTGATACGGATAGTAGTGACGATGAGAGGTGGGCTACATTAAAAGATTTTTCTACTTCCAAACTTCAAGAATTCTCTAGTAGTAATTTCGACGATTCCATTGCATTATTGCACTATGCTGGATATTTAATCTATCATTCCCAAGATACGGAATACACCGAGCTTAAAAGTAAATATGGTCTTACACAAAAAAGAACTAATGACTACTTTACAAGTTGCTTTAGAAGACAAGATGCGAATATAGAGCTAGGTGCTTTCGATAAGGGATTGATTTTTAATAGGTGCTTTGAAGGTGATTCAATAAAAGATATTATTGCAAATCAAAGGGTAATTGATAAATCTTTAAAGTACGAACTTAAAAATCTTGCTTTAGCGCACATTCGCAAAGAAGTCGCTCTTCTTGGTGGACACTCTTCCAAATATTATGTGTTTAATACACATTATTTTATAAACCCTGCATCATTTTCAACAATTTCCCTAAAACACGAAATTTTTAAACCTTTCTGGAGGACTGAATTTCAACGAATAGATTACATAACAACTCTGAAGAGTTATGCAAGCGATTCGGATAATGACAATGTTCAAGCTTCTTCTATAAGGGGCTCTTGGAGCGGATTAAATTTTATCTCTGTTAACGCTGAAATACAAAATTTGTTCAAAAATGGCAAATTCCTAAAATATGGAGAAAAGCATCCACAGATGAGGGAAAAAGTTTCTGAAATTATCTCTTTATTTTTCATAACAGAGACCTCCAGAAATATTGCCACATACGTTACTGCTCCTATGTTTCTGGAGATATTGGCAATTGATAAAATTGAAGAAATAAGTAAAGATTTGATGTCATCTTTCCCCATGACGGGAAAAAATGCAGTTGATAACTTTCGGACTCTATCTAGTAAGATTTTCACAAAAGAAAAGAATTATGATTACTCTGTGGGTAGTACGTCTGCTCTAGGTTCTTTTTTAAAAAAAGAATCGCAATTATATTCTGACTGGAAAAGCAAGTATCACAAAGATAATCCTAAAATTGAAGATAAGTATGCTATTACCGAATTGGTTAAGAGGTGGTATGGCATCAAAGATATCTTTGCCAATAATAAATCAATCCCAAGTACAAAAAAGTTGAAAAATAAAAATCCATATCAAAAGAACATGTATAAAGAAGATAATAGCTCAGATGCAGATAAATCTTCTGGAACAGAAGATGCAAAAAATGGTAAAAATAACAATGATACGAAATTAAATGAAAAATTAATCAAACAAAATCGTACTGGAGACGATAGAAATTTAAGCGAAGCTGGTGCTAAAGATCCTTATTACATGTATAGTATACAGGATATAAAGACCGTACAGATTGCACTTAGGAAAAAATATTTTTCATTTCCTGATGCTGTAGCAGATATCGGTGATGATGATTTATACGGTGGATTAGCACAAAACGATCAACTCATCTTGTTACTGGATGCCTGCACCTCTGATAATTTAGATTCTAGTCTTAAGGATGCAGCTTCCTGGATTACAGGAGATGTAAGTTCGTTGCCTGATGGTACAGAGAGTCCAGAAAGGCTCAAGTGGTGCAACGATAAATTGCCGACTACCGTTATAATTACTTTGTTAGAGCCAGAAGCAGTTCATTGGCGCAATATTAGAGTTAAAATAAATGATGACAGCGATAGCAGGAATATAGATATACTATGGGACGATCCTTATGGTAGCAATAAAGGTTTTAGTGACAATTTAAAAAGCTCTATCAAAACCTTACTTAAGGAATTTGTTAGAAAATTATATAAAGCTGATCAATCAGAGATATTAGAGGAGGTAGATAAATCACACGATCAACAGGGATATGGAAAAGATGGATGGAGTTGCGGCACAGTCTGCCTTAGCAATATAAAAGATTATTTAACTGAATATAATAGAAGCGAGGAAAATTCAAGCTTTGGAGAAATAAGTCGCTTTACTTTGAAAGAGAATATGAATGGTTCAGGCACTGAATCTTTGCTAGATTCTAGGATCGAACATATTAAGATGCATGCTAAAGTTTTTGCAGACAAAACGTTTAATGAAGATGAGATATCTGATATACGTAAAGCGATTTCCGATTTTGAGAATTTCAATGATTACCGTACAAGTGCAGCAGAAAACATAAACTTAAAAGATATAAATAATCTTTCTAATGGTGATTTCTTGCTCTTTTTATCTCATGTAAGCATATTTAAGGAAATAAATAAGGCAAGGTATGAATCTCGTGAGCTTACAGATAATCAAGCTTATGAGTATGCTATTCAAATTCTAAAAGCAGGAAATACTGCAACAGATATGCAAGTGGATCTATCTCATGAAAAAGTAACTAGTCCATTGCATCACTTCCCAACAACTTACAAACTACTAAATGAGAAAGGTGTAGTAGAGCGTATTTTACGTTTATCATATTGTGGAAAAAAGAAAACAGAGGAGATAAAATTTGCCGAAATGGCTAAACTTATCAACAATGATCGCAACAGCAACGTGGACGAGTATAGAGATGATGAAACTTCAGTAAATAGGATTATTATTCTAAAAGATACAAATAGTGAGATATTTAAGGACTATGGTGAGACGTCTATTCGTAAAATCAATGGGCTTAGTACAACACATACTGAGATAGAAAGGAAACGCAAACACTATGACATAGCGTGTGATGAGGAGGAGAATAGTAAATCCGAAATATACATTGGCAAACGTTCCAAAAAGGAAGGAATGAGTGACAATGACGATGTGATTGAACTGGCAAAAATTTTTCAAAGCAAATTAAAATTTCCTAATTCACATTCAGGATCAGCAGATTACAAAAACGGCATGACCATTGATGATATCCAGCAAAACCTAGATAATATGATCTCAAAAAATACAATGAAACCAGATGCCTATGTTCACAGAAGTGTTGTCACCAATCAGGATGTTGCAGGAGCTATAGAGAATTGGATCTCTTCTGATACTTCTGGTAGTAAAACTAAATTTTTATCAGTGGCCTCTGTGAAAGCTGTTGGCGGTAATCACGCTGTTCAAATTGAAATAGATAGAATTGGTGGAAACAATTCTGGTTTACTAAACATCAAAATAAACGACCCTATGCCTTTCATGTCGAAAGAATATGAAGACGGAATTACAAGCCTTAAAGAGACTATTGAGGCAAATATCCCAAATGCTAATGTAGAGATCAATAACATTGGCCTGCAAGATCATGCCTCTGCGACTTGCGCTGATATGTGTTTAATATTAATGCATCAAAAAGGATTCATTGATACCGCTTCGTGGGCTTTAGTGGCAGTTTCGCAGGGTGAGTCTGATTTTTCAGTGCAAAATGCAGATTCTGGCTGGTTTCAAACAGTCATGTTAGGATATGCATACAGTGAGAAATTAAGCCAAGTTGATAAGGTCATGGAAAAAACTTACATTGATAGAGTTTATTTAAGACATAATACATCAAATCCTAAACTTAAAACTGCGCTTTCCAAGAATCCAATTGAATGGGATAAAGCAGATAAAAAAGCTTTAAAATTAGCACTGCATCCTGATAAGAACGGAAATAGTGAGCAATCTAAAAAAGATTTCCAATTAGTTAATGGCGTAATTGAAAACATAGAAAAGCACTCTACTGCATTAGGTGCTGCAAAAGTTGCTTTTGCAAAAGTTTCTGAAGAAATAAATAGAGCTTCTAAAGAGGTAGAACAAAAACTTGGAATCACAGAAAATACTAAACAAAATATCTGTAAAGTGGGAGGTTTTGCATCAAAAGCAACAACAGTATTCAAGGCGGGTGATGTGCTTATTGATTCTGTAAGAATGGTAAGTGACCCCAGCATGCAAAATATTCAAAAAACTGCATTAGATAGTGCGCATCTTTATTCTAGCGTAAAGGGAGTAAATTATTTTTCTGTTGCAATTACTACTTGGAATGCTGGCAGTGCAGCTATTTCTAGCGCATCTCCTTACTGGGAAAAAAGTGAATACGGCAGTGCTGCTTTATATGGTACTGTAGCGGCAAGTGGTGTAATTGCAGAATCTGCTATGTACATGGCTATACCTGTAGTTCTAGCATCATTTAATCCAATTCTTGGCACCGGTTATACAATATATATTGCTGGATATGCGGGTCATCACTTTTATAACAATGTATCTGCGTTATATCACGAACTTACAGATAAAGGTGAAACCTTAGAAGAAAATATTCAGTATTTTAGTCGCTGGTCTAATATAGACTCTTTCTTATCTTATACTCCTTTACAGTTATTCCATGATTTTGAGGATTCTTCTAGCTTTTATGCTAATAGAATTGAGACTGTTAAGATTGAATACGCTTTAAATAGTCTAAACTCTAATGTATTGGCAGTAAAACATCATCTATACGAACAGAATAAATTGGGTATTTGGAATGCATACTTACATTCGCTCAGCAAAAGTTACATGCTTACTTCACTAGGAGTAGAAGATTATAAAATAGCAATCAACCAAGAAAATAGCATATTATATCTAAATAAAGGAGAGATCGCTTGTGGTAAAACTGATCAATTATCTGCTTTAGGGAAATATAAGTGCTATGATAGCATTGATGGTCGTGAATTAGGATATATTACAGTTAACTCTGATTTTCATGTGGTAGAAAATTCTCTTTATGAGGCCGTATAAGCGGGGGTTAGGCGGATGATTCATACAGATCGTTTTAGTTACTATGTCAGATCAACTCTTAACTAAACAAATGTACTAGTTGATCTTACACCGCGGGTCAAACCATCTGTGCGAAAAATCATACTGTTAAAGCTTTTCTATCTCTTGTAAAGAAAGTGTATTAGTTGACATTTCATCTTACAGCTCATCAATCTCTTGTAAAGAAAGCCCAGTAGATTCTGATACCTTTTTCTTATCAATACCAAGAGATAGTAGGTTTTTGGCTATTGCTAGTGTGGCTGCGTGCCTACCCTTTTCCATACCCTCTTGTCTGCCCTCTTTCATACCCTCTTGTCTACCCTTTTCCATACCCTCTTGTCTGCCCTCTTTCATACCCTCTTGTCTACCCTTCTCCATCCCCTCTTTTATTCCATCCTGCCTACCCTCTTCTCTCGCTTCGTCTTTGATATACTCCTCTCTTGCTCTTGCATCTTTCGCTGCTTTCTCAGCACTTTCATATGCAAGTAATTCCTCATTAGTCCAGTTATGTGCTTCTAATTCATTATATGCTCTCTGGATTATATCATTGTTGTTTGCAAGAATAGATTGCATGTCCTCTCCTTCATGTGCATGTCTAAAAAAATAGCACCACTTTTCTTGATAAGTACTGAGAGAGTGGATGTCCTTTGTAAACTTTGGTAGCTCTAAAAACGTAAATGAAAAATCTTTTAGATCTCTTTCATGGCTTTGCTGGTCTAATATTACATGTACTGATTTATAATCAGGTTTTTTAGGGAACATTTCATATTCTGTTATAGCTAAAAAGATTACTTCTTTTAGATGCTTGTAGTCATCTCCCTTATCTGGTTGTGAGGCATATGCTTTCGCTGCATAATATTGAGCTCTTTTTTCAAAACCAGCTACTTTTGCTACTTGCATCTCTACTATATACTTAATTCCGTATTCATCTTCACATAGTACATCAACTATACTTTGCTTCTTGCTAGCTATCTCAGGTTGCTGCAGAGGATTTATTAATGTTACTTTCTTAATGACTCCACGAGAATCACCAACTATTATGTCATTTAAAAAGTGAATCAGAATGTCTTTGTTTTTTTCTGTTCCAAAGATTCTTTTGAAGGCTACGTCGTTACGTGGATTTAAGTACTTTACTATCATGCTTATATTGTCAACTATTATGCAACACTTGTCTATACACAAATCTGCACTATCTGCATTTTACAGTAATTCTATAGCAATTACCAGATCATGGCAATCATACTGATAAAGTTATGCTATTAAAGAAATACCAATTTAACAAATTATTCCGAATTCATTAAAATCACACCACTCTCCTTCAAAGTACCATCGCCATTAACATACTCATAGAGAGTTGTGGTTGTTATGTTTAGCCTCTTTGCTATCTCTGATGGTTTGGCTTCTCTGTTTTGCATTGCTACCATCGCCATTCTTAGCACGGCTCTATCCATTTTCCTTGGCCTTCCTCCTTTTTTGCCCCTAGCTCTTGCTGCTTCTAGCCCTGCTTTTGTTCTTTCTTTGATTAGTTCACGCTCATATTCTGCTAGCGCTGCAAATATTCCAAATATCATCCTCCCATTCTTTGTTGTTGTGTCTATTTCTGCTCCCTCTAATACTTTAAACCCTACTTCTTTCTTATGTAGCGCATCTACCATGTTCACTAGATCTTTCATGTTCCTTCCAAGCCTATCTAGTTTCCAAACTATCAGTGTGTTACCTGGTTGCAGTGCTTTCATACATTCTTTTAGTCCTGGTCTGTCATCTTTTCTGCCTGATGCAAGATCGCTGTATATTCTACTTGCTTCTACACCAGCTTTGATAAGTGCATCTGTTTGCAGATCTAAACTTTGAGATCCGTCCGCTTTTGAAACTCTAGCGTAGCCTATTAATACCATTTTAATCACCAAGAAAGATAAATTATGCAATATAATCTTGCGTTGATTATCTTAACGGCTTTTCTAGTGCTTTTCCAGATCAATTCTTGTATCATTACTGGCAGTAAGATAAACGTTCGTTTTCCTGGCCAATCCTTGCATAGTTGTTTCCTGTGCAACATATCAAAATGTACTCTATGCCTGATTTCCATTCTTTTGTTCTGTATTATCTCGTATGATCTTTTCTATTATGTCAAAAATAGGAATAAAATTGTTAAAATCACACTTCTTAAAGTTAGCACTTTCTTTTGCTAACTCGTTTTTGTTGAGCACGTTATTATTAGAAAACTGATTTTGTATCTCTTTAGACAAAAGATCCTCTATAGCTAAATTGATTTCTGTTGAAGCTTTATCGTTGCTTCCATTGGGAATTGGCAACAAAAAGATATACCCTCCTTGCTCTTTATGTTTATAACACAATCCCTCTTCTTTATTTGAACAATACTCTTCCCATTTATCTTTCTGTTTTGTTTTACATTTTTGAAATTCTTTATACCCCCCTTTATCAAAATCTAGCATACATATAAAGAGCTTCTTTGGGCTTTTTTCGAACACATAGTTATTGTCATCGAAAAATAAAGTGATATTCGGCTCACACCATAAAGTGGCACGATACCAAATTTTTTCTCTTCAGTTTCTTTTATCTTACTCCATGCATTTTTAAGTATTTCCTTATCCGTATCACCCTCAACAAATAAAATTACATCTTTAGAACTAAGTTCATTTTCCAAACTCTCTTCAAATTTCTTAGTATTTTTATAATACTCATAAGATTTCTCGAACTCTCTAAAACGCTCAACTTTCACCTCTTGACATTCTGGCATTTCAATAAGCTGTATACCCACTTGCCCAAATTTTTTCTCCATACCAAGAACAAATAACGGAGAATGTGTACTAATGATGAATTGAATCTTTGGAAACAATTTAATTAATTCTGGAACCACATCGTATTGCAGATCACTGTGTAGGTGTGCATCAATTTCATCTATTATGCAAATTCCAGAAATATCATTGTGATCAATTGGTACATTTGGTGATTTTATATTGCAACTATACCGCAATATTGTAGCAAAAACAGACAACAAGGCACACTGGCCACTTGATAAATGTTTAATTGATAGTATCTCCTCCGTTTTATTATCTTTTTTTGTGATTATTTTGATATAATGCGGTTCTAGTGCTCCAACTATATAACATCTGTCCTTACCTAAAATAATGTTTAAGACCCTCTCAACAACTTCTAATAAGCGTGTATTTTTCATACCGTTCTCTACATCAGGATGAGAATCACATAATAATTTTTGCATATTAGCAGTCTTTTCTTCTTCGGTATGAGCTCTTATTTCTGTACAATCTAGTCCTGCCCTCAATATCAGTGATGAAGTTAATATTAATGACGTTGTATTAAATCATCCACGGAAGATTCAACATATATTTGCGGTGGTATGCCATGATATCTCACATTGTGAGATATTGTATTCTGACTATCACGCCATGCCAGATTTGACCAATGCGGCCTCTCATGCCTTGTAGGTGGAAAATAGCATACTACATGCTTTCTGTACTCGTCATATATCTCCTTGACTACGTCCTCATTATATTCGGCGCAACCATTCTTATCCAACATCACTTTATGTTCATTATACCGTTGTGTTGTATAACGCGCTGTAATAGACCTGCTGCGTAAGTATGAATTTTGTTAAAATATGTATAAAAGGTATGGAGACTTACTGATCAAAGAGGATCTCCATGTCCCTAAGATACACCAAGATACGCAGAAATCCCAAGACATTTCAGC
>NZ_JAJBJB010000197.1 GCF_021811845.1 Candidatus Cyrtobacter zanobii
CACAAACTCGAAAGTAAATGAATATAATTCATAATTAGAATTTCATATGATGTCCTCAGTCTAGACAATGCACAAAAGTGGTCATTGGTTCATCTGAAGATCTCGTTTGCTGTTCATAGAATGTAGTTCTTTTACCTTTGCATTTTCTTCAAGTAAACATTCCTATAAATTAAATATGTTAGAAAATACCTTCTTTGACTTTCATGTTTGCAATCATGAAGTCAGATCTTTTAGAATCAATAATATCTTTCTCTTTTTGTTCTCTTTCTAACTTAAGCTTATCATCGGTCATATCTTTAGGATCCATTGAGGCGACTTCTTCGGGATTGATAATTCCAGTCATAATATGCTTCCTGGAAATGAGAGATAATAAAACTTACTTAAAGTCATCACTTCTCATGAGGTTTGCTAAGATTGTTCTTGCTTTATTAGAATAGTCAGCTGGCTTTCCTTGATATAGTTTGAATAATCCAACCTCGACCTTAATTGCATTTGCCTCTGCTTTCTTAGAATTCGACGGATCTTGCTTCAGTAGACACTTGTGGATGCTCTCCTGGATTTTCCTTCTTGCTTTGTCATCTCTAGCTTTATGCTTGCTGATGTACTCGTCGAATGATTCACTTTGTTCTTCGAGTTTTTGCTGTTCTGCGTACTCGACATCTGCTTCTCTGACACGCGACTTCGGGACGGAGCGGTCTTCCTCTTCTTTAGCCGGCTCAGCGGTCGGCTCTGTTCGCTGCGGCTCGCGGGGCGGCGACGCTCTGCCGACGTTCGAAGAAGCGTCTGTCCTGGGCCCGGCCCGCCTGGCCTCGAGCTGGACTTCCTTCTTCCACTTGGCGACGAGGTCCGACGCGAGCTTGCTGATGCCGGGGAACTTGTGCTGCGCGTACTTCGTCATTTTCTTGCCGATGCGCGTCACTTTCAGGATGTTCGTGTTGACCTGGACGTTGTCGAGGGCTTTGAGCAGCTGCTGAATCTTTTCGATCATTTCGCCTGAATTATCAAGTTTCTTTGATATATCGATAATCATGGTAATATTGCTATCTTCGTTAATTACTGGATGACTTGACTCCATGTTCTAAAATTTAATAATTAACTCATACTTATATAATTATTCAAAGATTTGTATAAATAGCGGGGTTTTGGGG
>NZ_JAJBJB010000038.1 GCF_021811845.1 Candidatus Cyrtobacter zanobii
GATAAATATACAATCTAAATCAGCTGTATACTCAAAGTCATTCGTGATAAATGTTACGTTTTTAGGTAATTTCTCTACATGACTTCTGGAAAAAACTGCTACATTTTCTGCTTTTTGAAGACTGGCAACAGCTAATCCCCACGCACCACCTCCAATAATTCCTACTTTTTTATAATTGTTCATAAAGTATATCTTCTATAACAAAATCAGCTCTATCGGACCTATCCCTTTGAATATAACCAGCAATTGAAATACTTTTTCCAAGTAAATTCTGTATCTTCACCTTTTCCTCAGCACTTGATGTAAATATAGAACAAGCAAGATTATAAACAGAGCGGCCCATGAATGTATCAGATACCTTCACCCTTGCAAAATTCTCTGTTTTAAAATCTATATCACGTAATTCAACATCTAAAATCGCAAACTTTGGCACCTCATTACTTGGTCCAAATGGAGAGAGCGCTTCTATATCCATCAGTGTATGTTCACTAACTGCAGATATGGATATAACCATATCTATATCTAGAAGTGATGCTACTTCTAATGCCTCAGAAGCATTGTAATATTTCAATATCTTTTCAATTATGTATGTTCTAAATTTTTCAATATTCTCCTGTTTTAAAGAAAATCCACCAGCCATTGCATGCCCACCACCCGCTGATAAAATTAACTTATCCTTAGCCAAATTTATTATCTTACCAAAATCTATGCCTGGAATAGACCTTGCAGAGCCACTGCATAAGCCATCCTCCTTATATGATATGACAACTGCTGGTTTTTTATACTTATCTTTAAGCCTACTTGCAACAATACCCACTATTCCAGTATACCATTCACCGTATGCAAAGACCAATGGCTCATCCACTTTGATCTGGGATTCAATATACTGTATAGCTTCCTCAACAGCGGCTTTTTCTATCTCTCTTCTCTCAAGATTCAATTGATTTAATTCTAATGCGATACTCCTAGCTTTTAAATTATCATTTGATGTCAAAAGTATTGTTCCAAGCTCACTTCTAGATAATCTACCACCTGCATTAATTCTGGGACCTAAGGCATAACCTACATGAGATTCGGTAATTTTATTTTTTATATTTGAGATCTCTATAAGCTCAGCTAGCCCTTTGTTTTGCCTTTTATTTATAAGAGATAACCCTCTTTTTACAAAAATTCTATTTATATTTGTAAGTGGCATAACATCGCAAATTGTACCCAATGCAACCAAGTCTAAAAACTGCATCAAATCGATCTCTTCCTTTAACGCACCCCGAATAGTTAGCTCTTTTTTCAGCGCGATTACAAATAAAAATGTTACTGCAACAGCAGCGATATCTTTATGCGGGTATAGATCATCAGGACGTTTTGGGTTTATTATAGAATGTGCATTTGGCAATATATCTGGTACCATGTGATGGTCTATCACTATAACATCTATGTCATTGGAGTTGGCAAGCTCAATAGGCTCATGTGCTGATACACCGCAATCCAGTGTAATTATCAGATCTGCGCCTTTTTTGATTATTTGTTTAAATGCTATATTACTAGGACCATAACCCTCTTTAATTCTATCTGGAATGTATACATCAGGGTAAAAATTGATTTTTTCCAAAAATTTAATTAATACAGCAGCAGAAGATGCACCATCAACATCATAATCTGCAAATATAGTGATTCTTTGACCAGCCAGTATCGCATCAACAGTCCTATTGACTGCCTTTTGCATATCTTGCAACATGAATGGATTCGGTAGCGTATCGTAGAGTTTTGCTTTTAAAAAGAGATTTGCTGACTCCTCTAAAAGAATATTTCTATTCACTAATAATCTAGATAAAATATCTGAAATCTTTAATTTTTGTTTTAACAGCTCAGTTGCCCGCTCATTCTGTTTTTTTATGTTCCATTTAAAACCTCGTATAGAGGCTTTTTCAGCATTAAGCAGATCCACTTGCAAGACTCTTAATTAATCATGAAGCGGATTATACAGAAATATAATAATTATGCACAGTGATTTTTGAATCGTCATGCATGTATAAATCATGATAAAACCTATAAACCAACGTCTCAATCACTAGTCTTCATTAAGCATTTAATATCAGTGGGTACACAATTATAGCAAAATTTCATGTAGTAAGTGGCATTTTGTATATAGCAAACTAGCTGAGATGACATAAGAAATTGATGATTATTATTTCAATTTCCAGATGATTGGCCAATAAATCTACATCTAATATCACTACTCTATAGACTCTATATAACTTTTATCTGTTTTTTTGATTATAATCGGTGCGCCTTTACCCTCAATGGAATCCTTGGTTAATATCACTTCAACAATATTCTCCTTTTCACTCGGCACATTAAACATAGTATCTAGCAACGTATTTTCCAGTATAGAACGAAGAGCGCGGGCGCCAGTTTTCCGCTCTATTGCTTTTTTAGCAATAACTGCAAGCGCCTCATGTTCAAACTTAAATGATATACCATCCATCTTAAACAATGCCTCATATTGTTTAAGTATGGCGTTTTTAGGCTTTGTTAGTACATCAATCAGCGCTTCTTCACTCAAAGGGGAAACTGTAGTGACGACAGGTAGCCTACCTATAAATTCAGGTATAAATCCATACTTAATTAAATCTTCTACTGTGACTTTAGAAATAATATCCTCAATGGAATCCTTTTTTACATCTGAACCAAAGCCTATCCTGATGTTGTTAATCCTCCTGGAGATAATTTTGTCTAGTCCCTCAAATGCACCGCCACATATAAACAAAATGTTAGATGTGTTTAATTGGATAAACTCTTGTTGAGGATGCTTCCTACCACCTTGAGGCGGAACGGCAACAACGGTTCCTTCCATAATTTTCAATAATGCCTGCTGAACGCCCTCACCAGATACATCTCTTGTGATTGAAGGACCATCCTGCTTTCTGCATATTTTATCTATTTCATCTATAAAGATAATTCCTATTTCAGCCTTTTCTTTGTTATAGCCAGCCACTTGTAATAGCCTTGTCAGTATAGTCTCAACATCTTCACCAACGTATCCAGCTTCTGTCAAAGATGTTGCATCAGTGATTGCACACGGTATATCTAATAACTTTGCTATGGTCTGCACAAGCAGCGTTTTTCCACAACCAGTTGGACCTATTAATAGTACATTCGACTTACTTACCTCATCCTCAGGCAACGAGTGAAAAACCCTCTTATAATGGTTATATACGGCAACCGCGAGTGTTTTTTTCGCATTAGATTGGTCTATAACATATGAATCTAAAAATTCATATATTTTCTTAGGTGTGGGTATACTTTCAACACGCGGTTGTGGAACATGCACTTGATCAAACGCATATTTAGCTTTCTGCACACAGTCTTTGCATATAAATATATCAGAAGACCTACTAGCAGATAACAAAGTATTTGGCTCTTCATGGAACGAGCCGCAAAAAGAACAGGATGATGGCATAATTAAAATGATATTTTCTTCTTCACATCTTCAGCTTTTTCCACAACGCCATCTATTAAACCAAATAGCAGGGCATCCTGTGGCGACATAAAGCTATCTCTCTCTATCTTCTTTTCTATTTCAGAAAGTGGAGAAGAGGTATGCTTAAGGTATATGCCATTTAACATCTTCTTCATTCTAGTAATTTCACCAACTTGTATTTCCATATCAGTAGCCTGCCCCTTACATGATCCAAGCGGCTGATGTATCATAATCCTAGAATGCGGCAGAGCAAAGCGCTTACCATCAGCACCAGCAGCTAGTAGTACAGAGCCCATAGAACATGCCTGACCAATACACACAGTAACAACGTTAGGTTTAATGTATTGCATCGTATCATATATAGCAAGACCAGAAGTTATAACACCTCCAGGTGAATTAATATATAAGAAGACATCCTTTTCTGGGTCTTCAGCTTCTAAAAAGAGAAGTTGAGCTACAATAATAGAAGACATCCTATCCTCTATCTCACCAGTGACAAATATTATTCTATCTCTAAGTAATCTAGAGTATATATCAAAAGATCTCTCTACTTTAGAGCCTTGCTCTACTACTACTGGAACAAACGACATAAATTAGACCGCGAACAATTCGTCTGGCTTAGTAGTGATAGTCTTAGTAGTGACGCTACTAAGCATAAAATCTACAACTTTCTCTTCAAAAATACGAGATTCTAAATCTGTAAGGTTCTCTTTAGAAGAGATAAATTTCTCAAATTTATCAGCATTTTGAGGATCTTGTTTTTTCTGCATATCTATCAGCATCTCAAGCTCTTCTTTTGTAACTCTAATGGAGTTCAAATTTGCTATATTAGAGATAACAAAACCAATTCTGACTCTGCTACTTGCAAGAGATAATGCCTCTGCCTCTATTTCAGCATCACTCTTCCCCTTTACTTCTTTTTTATTATTGAGAGATTTTATAATATCCGCTTTTGCTCTCTCTACTAGAGTATGCGGCACCTCAAAATGATAAAGGCGTGATATTTCATCCATTAAGTCCTTCTTCAACCTTGCCCTTGAAAAAACCTCAAGCTCTGTAGATAATTTGTCTCTCAACTTATTTTCAAGATCCGCCACATTAGATGCACCATATTTCACAGCAAACGCATCATTAATCTCAATTTCTGTACCATCATAGGATGCAACTGATTTTATATTGAACTTAAATTGTGTGACGCTTGAGGCATTTGGCCTTGTATATTCTACGATTTTTGTATCACCCACTTTGAGGCCAACAAGCGCAATTTCAACATCAGATGGCAATACCTCTGAACCGATAATCATCGAAAAATCAGTGTGATGTTGCGGCTCAGCATCACCAACTTTTATTTCAAGTTCAGCGTCAATACGATCACCATGCTTTGCATGATAATCTAATCCTGGATTTGTGTTAAAGTGTATACCAAATTCCTTGGTCCCATGCAAAAATTGCCTCTTTGCTCTATCTATAACACCTTGATCAATCTCCGCAACATAGCGAGTGAGATGAATTTCTGAAAGGTTCACAGGAGGAATCTTTGGCATCAAGAGCATTTTAACCTCAAATGTAACATCCCCTAACTCATCAACAGCAGTAACCATATAAGAAGGCTCACCGATTGGAGATACACCTTGTTTATCTAAAAAATCAGCAACTATACTCGTCGCTTTATTCATTATCATATTGCCACGCAACTCTGATTTTATCTGCCTTTTGATCAATGCAGGTGGGACATGGCCTTTTCTGAACCCAGGCATAGAGAACGTATCAGCCCTTGCAGTAACCTCTTCCTCGATCATAGAGTTGACATCTAAGTATGGAAAAGAAGATCTTATATGCATAAAAAATCTATCCTCACCATTATCTATCCTCGTCACATTTACGACGCCTGTCTTAATTGCATCCATTTAACAAAATTCAAAATAACAATAACTAAAGCAAACCACTAACGCAATTTAGTATAAAATCATTACGCAGAACCCATTCTATATCAAAGTTAGCTATTTTTTCCAATAGAGGAACTTGAATAAATTTATCTATTCCTATTAATTTTGCACACTGTTCTGGAGTTATATCTCCAAAAATATTTTTATTAAGCCCATTATAGTCAATATAGCTCATATTCACTATAAGCGATGTATTAATGATACCTAAATTTTTCATTGCATCACTTGCCCTAATAACATCTGAAATGGAAATTTGGCTTGGCGTTGAAACTAATATGCAATCCGTAATGCCATAATCCTTCGTTAATGTTATATGTATATCACCAGTCCCTGGCGGCGTATCAACTATCATATAATCCAAATCAACACTCCATTTTGTATTATATAGCATATTCTTGATCATCTTACTTAGCATTGGCCCCCTCCATACAATGCCGCTTTGCTCTGGCATTAACATACCCATGGATATAACTTCAACGCCGCATATATTAATTGGGCTCAATTGATCATTAACCATTTCATATTTTCCACTTTTGACATTGAACAAATGTGGTATTGATGGCCCATATATATCAGCATCAAGAAGCGCAACTTTAGCCCCCTTTTTTGCTAAAGATAGCGCCATAATTGCAGCCATTGTCGATTTTCCAACACCACCCTTACCAGAACAAACGATTACGCTATTTTTTGCAACATGCTGCTTTACATTATCCATTTGTATACGCACTTGAAAGATTGTAGTAGTTACTATATATACTGTTTTCTCGGTAACTTAAACTTTAGAGTGGAAGTAATTTGAATGAATTTTGATAATCCGTGGAAGCAACTTAATAAAGGTGCATCGCAAGAACGCTCCGCCAATATTATTTCGGAGATTTTGAAGAAGAAAGGCAAGAAAGGCAATAGCAAGTTTTTCATTTATTTTACTATTGCAGCCCTGCTGGTTTTATGGCTCTCTACTGGCTTCTATATTATAAATGCAGACGAACAAGGAGTTGTTTTGAGACTTGGCAAATTTGAGAGAATCTCTGAGCCAGGGCTGAATTATAAGATTCCTTATCCAATAGAAGCCGTTGAAAAATTAAGTGTTACAAGGATCAATAGAGAAGTTATAGGAATTAAACAGGGCGTACAAGATTCTGTAGTCTTAGGAAGACAGCAGGCAGCCGCCAAGGCCTCTGATATCAGCCTTGCTAAAGAAAGCCAGATGCTAACTGGTGATGAAAATATAATGGAGATGCACTTTTATTTTCAATGGAGAATCAAAGATCCCAAAAAATACTTGTTCAATATCAGGGATTTAGTTGGCGAGAATACCCCTAGAGCTGGGGCCGAAAGTGCTATGAGGCAAGTTATAGGTGTTACTAAGCTTAATGAAGCACTCTCAGAACATAGAAGAGGAATAGAAAAGAGTGCAATGGAACTGTTGCAGAAGATGCTAGATTCCTATGATTCTGGGATACAGGTTGAAAGCCTTGGCATATTATATAGCTATGTACCCTCTGAAGTGATGGCTGCATATAGAGATGTGCAGTCTGCAAAGGCTAATAAGGAGGAGTTTATAAATCAAGCTTATGCATATAGAAATGATTTATTACCGAAAGCAAGAGCTGATGCTGATTCCATGATCATGAAGGCAGAAGCATACAGGGCAAAGGTCGTGGAGGAGGCACTTGGCCAGGCAGCAAGATTTGAGAAAATCTACGTGGAATATAAGAAATTTGGCCAGTCTGCTATGGATAGAATATACATAGATACTATGTCATCAGTATTGAAAGATCTAAATAAAGTAATAGTGGATAAGCCTGTTGCAAATAGCACTTTGCCTGTTTTGCAGCTATCTGATTTTGTAAAAAGGGAATAGAGTATGAAATTTAAAATGATTATAGCAACACTTTTCGTGTTGGTAGTAGTGGGGTTTAACTCTGTTTATGTACTTGATCAGAGGGAGCTTGCAATAGTACTACAGTTTGGCGAGCCAGTTTCCGAGGAAACCAAGCCTGGTCTGAAATTTAAGATCCCTTTTATACAGAAGGTAGTTTTTTTCGATGCAAGGCTTAGGCACCTATCATTTAAACCTGGTGCTTCTGGAGAGCTAGTAGCCCTAGATCAAAAGACTGTGCAGTTGGATGCTTTTGCGAAATATAAAATAGTGGACCCGTTAAAATTTTACCAAACATCTTTCGATGAAAGCAGATTCATTAGTAGAATTGGACCAGTTTTGGAATCAAGTATTAGAGGTTCTGTCGGCTTAAGCACATTCGTAGACATCTTAGGAAATAAAAGAGGAGAATTGATGGAATCAATAGTGGAAGATGTTAATAAACATGCGCAAAAATTCGGCGTTACAATACAAGACGTTCGCATCTTAAGAGTAAATCTACCAGATGCATCAAAGGAGGCTGTATGCGCAAGGATGATCGCAGGGAGGCAGATGGATGCGAAAGAAATACGTTCCGAAGGAGAGGGACAGGCGCGGGTTATTATGTCAAATGCTGATAAAGATAAGGTCTCGATTATTGCCCAAGCACAAAAAAAAGCGGAAATAATCAAGGGTGAAGCAGACTCTGAGGTGATTAATATATTGGGCAATGCAGCCTCTCGGGATCGTGATTTCTTTAAGTTTTATAGGTTGATGGAGTCGTATAGAAATGCCGTCAAAAAGGATGATACAACGTTGATAGTTTCATCTGACAGTGGGTTTTTCAGTATGTTCAACAATTTTAAGCTTAAATAATATAGGCCGAGATATAAGAACGCTTTTATTTATGATGCAACGCCACAGAAAGCGTGACGAATATAGCTAAGATCATATAAAAGAGCCACATAAATCAGCATAAATCTCCTTGTTTTGCAGCCAATTATGCGAGGCCAGGCATATCAATGTTGTAGCATCTCGACCGCATATAGCCTAGGCAAAATATAGCTAAACCGATATAAGAGAGTTGCAGTTATTAATCTAGAAATATTGAGAATCCCAGCAATACCGCGAAATATTGTGTAACTCTTTTATGTTGACTTAGCTATATCTGAAGCTGTGTTGAGCATAATATAACTAAAAATACCTATAACGAAGATATGGTCATAGTAGGTTTTCTGGCATCATCCCATCTTTTTGTGCATCCCACATTTGTTTATAGTAGCCATTCATGTCAAGTAGATGGTTATGTGTGCCTTGTTCAACTATCACCCCATCCTTAAAGACTAATATATTATCCATGCCAAGAAGTGTAGATAGTCTGTGCGCTATTACTATTACAGTTTTTCCATGAATGAGGGATTTTATGTTATTCTCTATTATTTTTTCCACTATGGAATCAAGTGCTGACGTAGCTTCATCCATCACGATAATAGGTGCGTTTTTCAGCATTGCCCTCGCTATTGCTATTCGCTGCCTTTGTCCACCAGATAAACTATCACCCCTTTCTCCGACTAATGTATTGTATCCATCAGGAAGGCTCAATATAAATTCATGGCACATAGCCTTTTTAGAGATTTTGACAACCTCCTCATCTGATGCGGTAAGTTTACCATATCGAATATTTTCCATCACAGATGTATGAAACAGAAAAGGGGATTGAGGGATGAAGGAAATATTATCTCTGATAGAATCTAGGGAGCACAATGAAATATCCTTGCCATCAATACTAATTGATCCTTCATCTACTTCATAAAGCCTCATTAAAAGGTTTGCAAAAGTTGTCTTGCCGCTGCCAGATAATCCCACGAGACCAACTTTAGTGCCGCCTTGTATCAAGACAGACTTCTTTTTTAAAACTTTTTTATTTTTACTATATGAGAA
>NZ_JAJBJB010000198.1 GCF_021811845.1 Candidatus Cyrtobacter zanobii
CCCCAAAACCCCAAAACCCCAAATTATATATTAATTTTTGAATTTTATTTTAATTAATAAATAATATGAGTTATGCAGCTGACCACCTCGCGTGGCAACAAAGAGTAAATCAGGAGTTCAATGCAGCAGCAAGGTAAGATTACTGTTTGATATTAACTCCGCTCTTCATTCATGGCTTCCACCGGCCGCAGCTTGCTGTTAGTATTGTGTCAGACTGCAGGCCGAGTGACGACAAAGCTCTCGAAGATCTCCGTTTGAAATTCTATCGCCTGTGTCGCTGCGTCCGTGCTCGCGTCTGACTCAGAATATAGGTTCATGGACAGAATGTACGCGCAGAGGATGGGCAACTCGGGCGTCAACCCGCTCGGCGTCGCCACCGCGTACTCGCAGAACATGTACGGACCCAAGGCGACGGGCGCCTACGTCGCGAAGAGCAGACTCAAGGACGGCTCGAACGCGTCCGTCCGCTCGAAGTCGATGAGGAGCGGGATGTCCCGCAGGAGCCAGTTAAGCAAAAACAAAAAGCCGTCGAAAAGATTTAACGAAGACTTGGACGCAATGAGCATTAGGTCGAGGCCGTCACAACACCCAGGAAAGACTGTTGTTAGAGATCAAAAGCAACCTATTGAAAAACCAACGATCAACGAGAAGAAGAAACAAGTTATCGATAAGATCGAGAAAATGGGAGATAATCTAGAAAAATTAAGATCAACTTTAAATATTGATAAAAACGAAAACAATGAATTAGAAGGAGCCGAAGATGAACTTGCAAGAGACGGAGAAAATCAAATTGAAGAAAATAAAGACGAAGCTTTAAATGAAGAAGATAAACAAAAGGATGAACAAGAACTTCATGACGAAATTGATTCGTTATATTATGGTAGTTATAGTGAAAGCAGAAGAAGTGGAAAATCAAGAAAAAGCAATATTACTTCGGCCACTTATATCTCTAAACTAGAAAAAGAATTACAAGAAGAGAGAAAAGCACGTGAAAGGTTAGCTAAAGAATTAGAAGAGATTAAAAAGATTAGCAGTGAAATATCATCTCATTTGGGACTCAAGCAGACTATGGATAATAAACATTAATTTCAAAATTCCAATATGCTTTAGTTTGATTGGGGTTTTGGG
>NZ_JAJBJB010000039.1 GCF_021811845.1 Candidatus Cyrtobacter zanobii
TTATTAAGGATGGTAAATTAATTAACAGTTAGGGGCAATAAAAATACATAGTCACCGAATAATTTTATATCTATCTTTGGCTAACACTCCCGCCTGTTTTATTACTTCGTATTCTGCTCCTGCATGCACTGTCTCTTTAACTCTCCCACTATTGGCCCATATTCTTCTATAATTTCTTTACACCATTCTTTCATTTTCGGCCTATGTAAAGCAATATAATTATCTAATTCTTCTTGCGTCGCCACCTCATCTGATATAAGTGGCCTTATACATATCACATATTTCCCCTCTATTTCATCTTGCATATCAGTTACTTCTGACCATATTCCTTTAAAAGAGTGAAGTCTCAAATCTTTGTAACCTCTTTCCCAGAAATTAGTACATACACCATTCATTTTAGTGATGACATCCATATCCGAGTACAGATCATTTAAATACCTGGTAGCATATTTTAGCATTCTTTTGAGCTCATTAAGATCCTTAATAGTAAAATTATTCATATATTCGCTCACTGATTCATAGTAATATCTTGTGTAAATTTTTCAGCTTTTCTAAATATAACAATTACTACCAACTCCAGCCCCATAATAGCGCCCCCCTTTTCCAGCGCTTGTGATTCTAGGTGTAGCACGAGGTTCAGTTGTTGGGCTTCTGTTTAAACCAAGCAAAGCACCATTCTCAACTTTGTTAAGAGTCTGTCTTGAAATAAAGCAATACAAGTACATAGGACTTATTTGCAAAATCACATCACTTTTATAAAGAGATCACTCGCTCATACTATCCACAACCTTTATAGCAAGTATTATATCTGGGTTATCAACCTTCCCATTCTCCCTTCTATTCCCTGCCTTAATCATATCAACAAACTCCATACCTTTGATGATTTTGCCAAATACTGTATAATTTCCATCTAGATGTGGTGCATCGCCTAGCATAATGAAGAACTGACTGTTTGCACTTGCAGGGTCTGAGGCTCTAGCCATAGAGACAACACCCCTCACATGCTTAATATCGTTAAACTCAGGCTCAAGGTTTGGGAATTTGCTTCTACCAGTACCATCACCATTAGGATCACCAGTCTGTGCGATAAACCCATCTATCACTCTATGAAATGAAAGAGCATCAAAAAACCCGTCATTCACCAGATCCAAGATCCTTTGGACGTGCATAGGTGCCTTACTGGGGTATAATTCTATGTACACGGACCCGTATTTCAGATCCATCCTCAACATCTTTGAATTAGCAAGCGCAGGCATACAGCAAATAATAAAAGATAAAATATATAAATAGAACCTCATAAACATTTTGCAACCCTCAAACGTGTTTCAGAAACACTAGCGCTATTCTGTGTTATTTTATCACTTTCTTCAATAGGTAGAATAGCAATACCAAAATTTTTATGGCAACTTAATAAACGACCTATAATAATCCCCTCATATCTTATATCTCTGCAATTCAATTTTTCTACCCCATCTTCTAATTCTACAAGGTATAAGCCCTTTGTTATTCTTCCTCTATGCGTCATCCTTGCTATCACTTCCTGCCCTACATAGCACCCTTTATTGTAGTCTATTGCACCAAATTTATGCATGGACATGTGTGTCGGAAATAGCTCTCCAGGTTTGAAATCTATTGTATGCTCTGGTACTATAGACTGGATTCTTAATGCATCATACCATTCAGTATTAGTATCGTGTGTGCGGCGCTCTAGTGTTCTGTAGCATCCACTCAGCCTTGGATCTAATAGTGAGTAGTTATCATGATAATCTGAAACAGTAACATTTAAATCTTCAATTGCTATTGTAAGACTTAAATTCAGCTTATACATATCCAGCTTAGCTAGTATTTCTTCCATATAATCAGATGGTACATCTAATAAAAATCTGCCGTCTTCGCTTTTTTGTATGAAAAAATCATATAAAACCTTGCCACGTGGATTCAGCAGTAATGCATAAACAGTAACACCATACTCAACTGGCGCATTATTAGTCAACAACCTGTTCAGGAAATCCCCTGCCCCCTGCCCAGTAACTGATATAACACCTCTGGTTTTTAATGTAGATCTATTCATTTAAGTCAAACCCAAAAGCACACTAATTTTATAAAATGTAAATGAGACACAATATGCAAGTACAGTAGACCAAGCCGCACTAATGATGGCAATCACAGTACCAGCTTCTCTCCTAGATACTGCAAAAACAGATATGCAAGGAGCGTATATCAAGATAAATAACAGGTATGCAAAGGCTTCGTACTTATTGTTAAAGAGCAGCTTAATCAATGCAGAGATGCCAAGAGTATTATCTCCACTCATAGCAAAGATAGTAAATAAAGTACTTGGTATCAGTTCTTTCGCTATCACTCCTGCAATAAGTGCCGCAACCAATTGCCAGCTGTGTACACCAATAGGCTCAAATATTGGTAATAATGCATTAGAGCAATACGCTAAGATTGAGCTATCAATCTCTACAGAATTAAAACTTGGAGAAATATGACCAATAATTTGAAAGATAAATGCAAGTGGTATTATTAGCTTACCTGTACCAAGTATAAATTGATAAGAGTGCATCCATGCAGATTTGATTATGAGCCTAAGTGAAGGTAGATTATAATCTGGCATTTCTATTATTAGGCTTTCTTTTTCGCTTGTAAAAAATCCTAACAAAAGTGCAGTTAAAACCATACATAGCATACCAACTATATATAAGATTAATACTATATAGGACTCATTAGATGGAAAAATTGCGGATGCCACTATGGTAAACACTGCTAATCTTGCGCCGCACGACATAAATGGTAATAATATGATCATCTTACACCTTGCCCACTCATTTTGTATAGATCGCGTTGCAAGTATTGCGGGGACATTGCAGCCAAACCCTATGATAAACATTATAATACCTTTTCCTGGCAGTTTGATAAAATTAAATAAATTACTAGTAAGAGCAGCTAGCCTCGCCATATAACCACTCTCTTCTAAAATAGAGATAAAAATATAGAGACAAAATATTATTGGGAGGAAGCTGCAAATTGTCTCAAATCCAAGCCATACTCCGCCTAGGATTGTATTTGCTAGTGGTGATAACTTATTATTTATATAATTCCAGAACTCCCTTAGCGGGTATAGCATATAATCCACCAAAAGTTCACCAACACTAATGCTAAATGTGAATAACCCAAGCAATACAAGGCAAAGCACCAAGGCCCCATAGAATCTATGCAGCAAAATCTTATCTAAGAATTCTGAGATTACAGAATGCCCCTTTGAATACAATATAGTATTGAGAATCTGTTCAATAGTGTGATTCCTTCCCTGTATTTCACTTATTGCATCATCTGCAATATTATGTTTGTTATAATTATTATTTCTATTTATCTTTGCAATTTCTTCTAATATCTGCTGCTTTGCCTCTTTTTCTTTTCGTGCAGAAATATAAACTACAGAGCAACCAAGAAATTCTGAGAGCTTTTTGATATCAATGTGTCTGCCTCTATCCTTTTTATTCACCACCAATAGCAGTGGCTTGTTGAAATCAAGTAACTGCAGCGTAAGATATAAGTTTCTCTGTAGATTTGTGATGTCTACAACATTAATTATCAGGTCATAATTCTTCTCTTTAAGGAATGATGTTGATATTTTTTCATCCTGTGTAAATGAATCAAGGGAGTAGATGCCAGGAAGATCAATTAAATCTATGTCTGCTTCCTTAAGCTTACCGTGATTTTTCTCAACAGTGGAACCTGGCCAATTACCAGTCTTGATCACTGAATTGGTGAGTATATTGAATATAGTAGACTTACCAGAGTTTGGCTGCCCTATAATGCATACTGTAGTTATATCCATATGTGCTATAGGCGCTTAGCCAACTAGATCTACATATATAAAATTTGCAATATCTTTAGAAACAATAAGCTTGGAACCTGCAAATAGTATCATGGTACCAATACCACCTATCTGCATTGCAACGCGCAAAAGACTCCCACATACAATACCCATAGAAAGTAGTCTATTTGCAGCATTATTCACATCACCTAATGACCGAATCACAAACGACACACCATTTTCTACTTCAGATAATCTCATCTCTAAAAAATCCGTAAAGAGTATTACAGCATGAATGTAATGCTATTGAGAATCATTTGCAAGTACAAAATGTAGCATATGTATTATAGTAAATCGAGTATGAGTTAGTGCAATAATACATATCTATATAAGGCTTTATACTGCTGCATAAAGTGATATAAAACTAATTGCTATGCCCTTTATCTCTTAGAGAGTACGAAGCACTTACCACAACCCTTACAATTTTATTGATAAATTTAGATTCATCACCAGAATCTTGTGCAGCAGAATCCATCCTTGCATACATCATTCCATTATTACTATTCTGTGTAACTTGGTGAGAATATATACTAAATGAACCTTGTGTGGCAGAAATTAGTTTCCATACAACATCACCTGAATTATCAGCAATCTCCTCTGCTGCTTTATATGCCTCTTTTATTGCATCACCAAGCATCTGTGGTTTTATCTCATTCAACTTTGTGAATAAATATCTTGGTGAGCTAAAATTATACCCATCGTAAGAAATTGTCACGCCGCCTTTGACCAACTCATTTAAGTTATTGCTTGCACGACTAACATCAGCAACCTTAGCTGTTTTAATATTTACACTATAGTCTACCCTAAATCTAGGAGCTTGATTGTTCTTTGGATCATAGTACATCTGAGCCTCTTGATCAAAAATTCGCATCACACCAGGCATGACATCATCATCAACAAGTCCGTACTGAGCTAAATACTCAGAAACTTTAGCTATATTGGCCTCCATTTTTTTCTTCGCAATATCTAAATCATTATTAGCAACTGAAAGAGGGATGGACCACATTGCAAGGTCAGCAAGCACAACCTTTTCCGCAAGACCTTTCACATTAATCTTTCTCACAGAATCAGACCTTAGATGCTTAATGGAACTACCTATATATACTAGCGCAAGTATGGTAACAGCAATAAGAGCAAATGATAAAAAACCATGGCCACTTTTTTCCTTATATACCATACCTAAAAATATAAATAACAATGCCGAACCTAGATAGTATCATTATACACATATATTTCAATAGTGATTGCCTATTAAAGATAGGCTTCATGCAAATTTGATATTCATCACAATATATACTTATTGCATAATTAGCCTTATATATTAAGATTATATTAAGATTATATTAATATATTAATTATGGACGAAGATTTAAAACAGAAATTGACTGTGGTGGCTTGGAAAGCTATAGCAAACAATACTGGTAAAATCATGCCGCTTTGTGGAGAAAAAGCTGCACAAAAGTTTGCAGATACCTTTTTCAACAGTGCATTCAAGGGTATTATGAAATCCATTACCGCAGAGTTAAAGAGGGAAGACATAGATGTTTCAGACACACAATTAGCAGCACTAGCTAATGTAGCGTTAAATGTTGGAATTACTACACTAGAAGAATCTATTCAGGATGGGAAAGTGCAGGAGAAGATGAGGTTTGATATAACATCTGAGTCTGAGAAAGAGAGTTTTATTATGACTACCTTAAAAATTATAGCAAATGCTATGGCGAGAGCTGTTAACGGAGAGAAGTCGCATAGTGATATTAAAAAAGCTTTTGATACTTTTGAAAATTTACCAGAGCTTGCCAAGGGTCGTATAAATGATATGAATAAAGAGATGGAAGTATTAAGCACAAGATGGAAAGACATGCCAGAGGCCTCTATGAGCAGATAGCCTCTTTAATATCAATTCACAGCTTTTTTAACCAGGCAGGTTTATTCTAACACGCCTATAACAAAACACATTCAAAGTATTTAAGTTATTTTGGCCACCTTTGCTCAAAAGAGACTCTTTTTCTTATATCGCGCAGAACTACTAAAGCACCTGCCCTGTTATAACAGGGCAGTACCACTCACACGTACCTGAACAGATATATACAACACTTATTTATGCTTTCTTGCAAATTTAAGAAACACTTACTTCATTAACTAACTCTTCCATAACAACATTATGGTTAGTATAAACACATATATCAGCTGCAATCTTCATGGATTCCCTTACTATATCTGTTGCAGACATATTGGTTGAAAAGAACAATGCTTTTGCTGCAGAAAGAGCATAATTTCCACCAGAGCCTATTGCTGCAATACCATCTTCTGGCTCTATAACATCGCCCTGCCCCGATAATATCAATGTGTTTTGTATATCTGCAACGATCATCATAGCCTCTAATTTTCTTAGATATTTGTCAGAGCGCCAATCTTTTGCCATATCAACAGCAGCCTGTAGCAAATTTCCAGAATGCTTTTTTAAACGTGCATTAAGTCTTTCAAATAGTGCCATACCGTCTGCAGCACTTCCTGCAAAACCCGATATGACCTTTCCATCAAAAAATTTACGTATTTTATTTGTATTAGATTTGAAAATTGTATTGCCAAAACTCACCTGTCCATCCCCAGCTATAACTATACTTCCATTTCTTCTTACTGATAAAATTGTTGTTGAATGTAGCATAAAAATTAACAAATTTTAAATTCACAAAATAATGGAGCATGATCAGATGGGCGCTCCCAACCCCTTACTTTAGACTCTATATCACACTTATTGATCATGTCACACAGGCGGCTAGAAGAAAGTATATAATCTATTCTTAAACCCCTATCATATTGGAAACTATTCTTTCTATAATCCCACCAAGAAAATTTCTTTAGATTTGGATTCAATACCCTAAATGAATCGTAAAGTCCGAGGTTTAAGATAGACCTAAATGCCTTACGCTCTTTAAGGCTGAAGCACAATTGGCCATTCATACTGGAAGGGTCATGTACATCAAGATCATCTAGCGCAACATTCATATCACCACATATTAATAGATTGTCTCCGTTAGATAAATGGTAGCTTAATCTACTTTTTAGTGCATGAAAAAAATCTAATTTAAAAAGAAATTTCTCTGAATCAACTTCTGCTCCGTTTGGTACATAAACAGATACTAGTCTGATTGGAACAGCATTTATAAAAATTAAAGATTCGATGTATCGCGCTTCCTCATGTTCAAAGCCAGGGATACCACATATAACCTCCTCCTGTCTTTGTTTGCTAAGGATAGCAACGCCATTATAACTCTTCTGTCCATGAACATTGATATTATAATGTTCGAAGCATGGTGCACTGTGTGGAAAGCCTTCAGATACACACTTCACCTCCTGCAGTAGGATCACATCAGGCGAAGTGGCAGAAATAAATTCTGAAACAGCGTTGATACGAGCACCAATAGAATTAACATTCCAACTAACAACTGAGAACATTAGTCTGGCATATCTACATACATAAAAAGCTTCGAACCATCCCTCATGATTCCAAAAGTGAATAATCTTTCATTGCCCTTACACACAGCCTCGAAATCCTTAATATTTTTTATAGGCTTTTCATTCACTTCCTGGATTATATCGTTAACCATAATACCAGCATAATCTGCCATAGATCCCTTTTCTACACCAGAGACAACAACTCCAGTAGCACTATGACCGCCGACGCGCTCGGATATCAAGAGATCTCTCACAGATAAACCAGTTTCTTTATTAAAAAATGCAGACGAAGAAGCCGCTTCCTCAACATTTTTATGTGTTAATGCATACAATACCAACTCCTGGCCCTTCCTAATGACCTTCAGCTTTACTTTTTGGCCAACGCCAGATGTACTGACTAATTTTCTTAATTTAGATACGCTATCTACACTTTTATCATTTACTTCAAGTACAACATCACCTGGTACCAACCCTGCCACCTGCGCGCCCCCTCCCTGTAAAACCTTTACCACTAATACACCGGAAGGTTTTGGTAGCTTCATGGCTTCAGCTAGTTTTGGAGTAACATCCCGACCTAATATTCCTATATATCCATGAGAAACCTCACCCTTTTCCATCAACTGCTTAACAACTGCAGAAACAACATTAGAAGGAATAGCAAAACCAACACCAACGCTACCAACTGCACCAGCCGCAGGAGACATAAGCGCGAAATTCACGCCGATGACCTCGCCATCAACATTCAACATAGGCCCACCAGAATTACCAAAATATATTGATGCATCAGTTTGTATCAGGTCACCAAAGTGATAACCACCTATCTCAATATTCCTACTGGTATTAGAAACGATACCTGCGGTCACAGTTCCATTAAGACCAAACGTGCTACCTATCGCTATTACTATATCACCAGCTTTAATTTTATCAGAATCTCCAAATGTTAAGAAAGGTAGTTTATTTTTTGTATGTACTCTAAGCAACGCTATATCTGTAATGCTATCCTGCCCAACCAATTCAGCCTTGAGCCTATTCTCATCACTGCCTATGGATACCGTGATCTCAGTTGCACCAACTATGTTATGTCTACTAGTCACTATCAACCCATCTTCACGTATTATAAACCCTGAACCTTGAGCAAATTGCGTTTTTTTCTCTTGCGGCGCATTATCACGCGGTGCCAATTGGCCACCAAATAGATCCCTAAACTCCTTTCTTATCTCATCCATAGGATCTTTCCTCTGCGCCACATCACCCTTAACGCGCACAGTTACGACGGCAGGCAATGTCTTCTCAACTATATGAGAATAACCATACTGTACTGCCGCAATACAATCAGCTACGAGCACTAAAAAAAGCAGTAAGTAAGACGCAACACACCTCATTATGAACATAAAAACAAAAACCCTCGAAGACACATAACTAAACGTATACACTAATTAATATACCCATTCAATTACTTCATTATACTATGCAGCTTACACCATTTTTTATAGCATATTATATAATGAACGATAAATAATAGACCTGCTGCGTAAGTCGTTTTTTGTTCCTGTGTTTTTTTGTCTTTTTTTTGGACGGGCTTTTGTCTTTTTCTGATGATGCTTATGCAGCAGAAAAACCATTTTTGAGATTAACGATGCCGGC
>NZ_JAJBJB010000040.1 GCF_021811845.1 Candidatus Cyrtobacter zanobii
GCCTTGGTTCATCATGCCGCGCGTCCAGCCTAGCCTTTTGCTTATAAAGATCTGATTGCCGAATACCAATCGCTTCTGCCATTTTAAATTCTTAACAAGAAATTATCTCATTCTACATGAGGGATCAACCTGTAGTCTACTATTAATATTAAAAGTGGTAATTAAGATCTATAACGTGCTATTATTTTGATATAGTAAAGTTGTTGCAATTTACATAATTGAAATGTATTAGCATGTTATGGAATTTCAGTTTTGTGCATATTTGCATCATGTTTGGTTAAACTGTAATGGCGTTTTATAAGAGGGTCACAAAATACTCATTGGTGCCGTTTTCGTTAGGGTTCAGTAGTGGCTTGGTTTATTTACTGCTTGCTTCTACCCTTTCTGTATACCTATATGAATATCAAATATCATTGGTTGTAATTGGGTTATTTGCTATTAGGTTGACGCCGTATTCTTATAAGTGTATTTTTTCACCTATTGTTGAGAGTATAAGGTTACGTGTTTTCCCAAAGGATTTTGGGCAAAGGCGCAGCTGGTTAGTTGCAACACAAGCCATAATTGCAGTATGTATAGCGCTACTTGGGTTTATAAACCCTGAGGAGCAGATGTACATATTGCTCATCTTAGCAACATCTACTGCATTTATAGCAACTCTGCATGATATAGCAGCAGATGGCTACAGAATAGAACTTTCTCCCACTATATGGTATACAGATAGCATTTATGTTTTGGGGTTTAGGATAGGGCTAGTTATATCGGGCGCGGGGAGCATGCTGCTTCTTGCATTTTTATCTTGGAAAGAGGTCTTTCTGACTGTTGCTTTGCTATACATACCTTGCATACTTGTTATTGTTTTTATTGCAGAAGATCAGAGGATAATTGATAGCAATTATACGGCGAAGATGTGCCTTAAATGGTTTAAGGCTGAGGTTATTGATGTAATACGCTCGCTTCTTAAACTGCCAAAATTTTATTTATCACTATTAATTATCGCTTTCTTTAAGGTAAGTGATACCTACCTTGATTCCATGTATTGGATTTTTTTACTAGAAAAAGGGTTTACAAAGACCGAAATTGGGCTTGTTATACAAACTATAAGTACGGCTTTTAATATAATAGGCGCATTTCTTGGGGCATTTTTAATTTCAAGGCTCAAAACTGTATACTACCTGCTAATAGCTGAGACTTCAGCTTCTCTTTCAAATTTGCTTTTTTTACTGATTTCAGATGCAGATTTATGGGTTTTATCATGTATTAATGTGATTGAGGCAACTGCAAATGGCGTTGCAAATGTAATCTGTATTTCATATATGAGTAGCTTGTGCGATAAGCGCTTTCCTGCTTCATGTTTTGCACTACTATACTCTATCTCATCAATTATAAGGTTTAATATTGCGACCACTTCTGGTTTTATTGTATCAAATTACGGGTGGAACATGTTTTTTATTATCTCTAGTATGCTCAGCATACCATCAATTATAGCAATCCTAGCACGTTATTATAACGATAAATAAGGTTGATTTTGAGCATATTGTAGTATTTTCTGCTTATCAAAGCTTTTGTTGAGAAAAAACATTAATTTGGTGAATTCTTGTGAAATTCTGCAAAAATATATTTGCGCACTTTCTATATTTAGTAAGCAATGCCGCGCGAGATACTTGCATCCTTACTCTTGCCACTATACAACATGTTAAATAGTATGTTTGCTTCAAATGTTGCACAAATCAGTCCACAGAAAGACGATAAGGGGCGTGATTATGAAAAATCTATTGCTGATGTAGATCGGGTTAAGGATTTGAGTGTGAGGCAGCATCATCCAAGGATGGGGCGCGGACAAGATGAGCAAAAAGGCGGAGGGCGCCGCGCTTGGTATGTAGTAATGGACGCAAGAAAAATCGTGCTCAAGTCATGATTGCCATTTATCTGGTCCTACTATTGCCTTTAGTCTGATTTTGCGTGTCTATATTTAATGATTTCAGCAAATTTGCAACACTATCCTCAGTAAAAGCACTATTATTATCATGTGGAGCTAGTTCAACGATGAAACTCTGATTAGGATCAGTTATATCTTTTTCAGGAGTGCCATATCTTCTATTTTTGTCTGCCATAGATTTATAATGAACACCGTATAGTACCTCATTCTACGAGTATATGATGCAACTATCAATTGTATTTAAATAATATGGTGTAAATTGTATGTGGTAGTGCTATATAAAGTGCACCTCAAGCTGCCTACTACGTTCTAGTTTGCAACTTATATAATTCATACATGGCAATTGCGGCTGCATTTGAGATATTTAAGCTCTCTACGCTTTGTTCCATTTGAATTTTTGCGATTACATCACATCCCTTAAATGTACCATGTCTTATACCTTTGCCCTCTGCGCCAACCAAAAGCGCAATTTTTGCAAAATCTGGTATCTCAGTTAGGCTTTTTTCAGAATTAGAATCTAGTCCAACTATCCAGTAATCTTGTTGTTTTAATAATTCCATAGATCTTGCTATATTGCTTACATAAACTAGGGGAATCTTTTCAAAATAGCCAGCGGCACTTTTTAGCATATATGAAGATTCTTCAGGGGTATTATATTTGGGTAATATTATAAATTTTATGTTAAACGCTGCTGCTGAGCGTATTATAGACCCAAGATTCCTTGGATCTTCAATCCCATCAATAATGAGAGTATTGCCATTTGCAAACTTCCGCATCGCTTGATCAAACGTTGGTTGTTCTATCGTTCTTGCATTCAGTAATATGCCCTGCGCAGCATTTTCTTCGCCTATAATTTTCTTGATATATGCATTGTCAACAATTTTGATTTTAGATTGTCTGTTTGATTTTAAGATTTTGTCTTGTAGCTCATCGTAGCACTTCTTTGTAATGAAAATATCCTCAATACATCTCTTATTATTGAACATAGCGGCAAGGGCACTATGTTTACCATATATCCATATTGATTTCATAAAGTAGATGCATTATACGTTCTTGTTGTTTGTACCCAATAACATAATTTGATGCTTGATGCGATATTAATTTGTGATGGGTGTGGTAGCCGTGAGTCTGTTGGTTCTGGCTTCTGTTCGGAATGCTCCCATATACTGGATATTACATATATGAATTTTTTTGAAATTCTATGTATTGAGGAGAAATTTCAGCTCTCTGAGCAACAACTAAGGGGTAATTTTATAAAAAAACTACAGCTTTTTCATCCAGATCTTTATTGTAATAAATCAATTATAGAAATTGAGAGGGCGACGAAAAACTCTTCTGCCGTAAGCTGCGCATATAGCACGCTGCTAAATCCAATTTCTCGAGCTTGTTACTTAATAGAGTTAAAAAATATACCGATACCAAGTGAAAGTAATTTTATAATGGATGTGATAGAATGGAACGAAAAAATAGAAGGGTCTTCTTCTGTGCTGGAGTTGCAGCAACTTATAGTAGAGGTGGAACATATGCTTGCTATTTATAAATTCCAGATGGAAAAGGATTTTCGTGACGAAGAATATAATCAAGCAGCCGCGTCATATGCAAAGGTGAAGTTTTTTATGAGGATATTAGATTCTGCTAGGAAAAAATTATGAAAAAGGAGAAAGTGATAGGCATAGATCTTGGAACCACAAATTCGTTAGTAGCAATCAAGGAGGGTGAGGTGACGGTAGTTATTCCAGATTGTAATGGTGATAAGCTATTACCATCTACTATATTATTCAGAGATGGCGTGTGGTTAATTGGCGATAGATCTGGCGTCTCCTCAATAAAAAGGGTTATGGGGAAAGGGCTAAATGAAGCTCAAGGTACATTTCTACCATTTCGGCTACATGATAAAAGTGATAATAATATGCTCTATATTGATGCTTTTGGCCAAGCCATTAATCCTGTGGAAGCATCTGCGATGATACTAAAAGTGCTAAAACAGAGAGCAGAGGAGTATACCGGATGCAGTGTGTCTAAGGCAGTTATTACCGTTCCTGCACATTTTGATGATATTGCTAGGAATGCGACAAAAGAGGCTGCAAAAATTGCAGGTTTAGATATTTTGAGGCTGATCAATGAACCAACTGCCGCTGCTATTGCTTACGGTGTTGATAATTTTGGCAAGGTCCTCGTTTATGATATGGGCGGTGGAACATTTGATGTATCAGTGCTAGAGCTTCAGATGGGCGTAATGCAGGTTATTGCAACAACTGGGGATAATAACTTAGGGGGTGATGATTTTGATAAAGTTATCATGGAAAAACTAGGTATTAATAATAAATTTTTAGCAAAAAAAATCAAAGAAACTATTTGCAAAATTGGCGTATGGTCTGATGGCACGCGGACGATAGCCTTAGAGGAGTTTGAGCATGATACTAATCATTTGGTTAAAAGGGCTGAGGATTTGGTTTCGACTGTTTTGGAGAGTGATATACAGGTCGTTGTATTAGTTGGTGGTGCAACCAGGATGCCGCATATTAAAAAATCATTAAAAAAATTCTTTAGAGACAATATATTTGATAGCATGAATCCTGATGAATCTGTTGCTATTGGTGCGGCAATTCAAGCAGATTCCCTCTTAAAGGGACCAACATCCCTGTTAATAGATGTTGCTCCGTTGAGTCTTGGGGTTGAATTAATGGGCGGGGCGGTTGAGCATATTATTGCTAAGAATACACCAATACCACATTCCTCTAAAAGGACTTATACCACTCATCAAGATGGCCAAACTGGGTTGCAGATACACATAGTCCAAGGTGAGGGGCAGAGTGTATCGGAGTGCAGATCTATAGGATTTTTTGAATTGCGCAAAATTCCAAGTATGAAGGCAGGGCAGGCTAGAATTGATGTAGAATTTAGGCTAGATGCAGATGGTGTATTAGTTGTATCTGCAAAAGAACAGACAACTGGAAGGGAGCAAGAGGTGATGGTGAAACCATCATATGGTTTAACTCTTGAAGATATGGTGAAATTTATGCCTCCAAATAGGGAGTAGATAACTGTTTAAGTAAATCGGCTATGAATTTAGTGTTGTGATAATGGGCTGGATTCATGATAATCACCTTGATTAAGATTTTGCTACTGGTATAGTCTGGTCTGTAGGGCTTATTAGGGTGTTATGTTGTTGCCGCATTGGCCAGTGCATGTGCACGAGAGGTTAGGGATGAAGTTCGGCCTCGATAGGATGTATGAAATATTAGAAAGGATTGGTAACCCGCACAGGAGGTTGCCACCCGTTATACATGTTGCTGGGACAAATGGAAAAGGTTCTACGATTGCGTTTTTATCATCTATATTACGCTGCGCGTCTTATAAGGTACATGTATACACATCGCCACACCTTGTAAGATTTAATGAGAGAATTGTGCTTGCTGGGCATGAAGTTGAGGATGACCTTTTATACAAGGCGATTGAGAGGTGCCGTTTGGCATGTCATGATATGGATGTTACGTTTTTTGAAGGCACGACCGCTGCAGCATTTTTACTTTTTTCAACCGTTGAGGCAGATATATTAATCTTAGAGACTGGTTTAGGCGGCAGGCTTGATGCCACTAATGTTATAGAATCGCCTATCGCATCTGTGATTACGCCAATTTCAATGGACCACATGCAATATCTTGGTGAGACTATTGAGCAAATCGCATCTGAAAAAGCTGGTATCATAAAAAAGAATCTTTGTGTTATGAGCTGGCAGTTAGATGTTGTAAAAATTTTACTTCATGATGTGTGTTCAAGGCTTGGTGTTGAGGCTATCTCCATGGGAAAAAACTATGATTTTCAGATTGCTTCAGAGGCCAATCTTTTGTTTAGTTATGGTGATGTTATGCTGAATGGGGGTCGGCCTTCTCTATTAGGCGTACATCAATACATCAATGCATCTACTGCAATTGCAACTATAAAAAGCTTAAATCTTGCGGTAGATGATACCTCTATACGGCATGGTATAGAGGGTGCAAAATGGGATGGTAGAATGCAAAAAATAGTAAGCGGGCCTTTATCTATAATGCTGACAAAAGGCAGTGAGTTATGGTTAGATGGTGCGCATAATATTCAAGGAATCCAAATGTTGGGCATTAACATAGATATGTTAAATCAAAAAGAGCAGAAGGATACATACGTAATATATGGCAGTATAGCAGGGAAGAATATAAGTTCGTTCGTAGAGCATTTAGAAGGTAAGATTTGCGCTGCGTTTACAGTTAAAATACCATCAAGCCCGATTTCTGATGATAACATAAAGTTAAGAGATATATTTATTGCGCATGGTATAGAATCAGAAGCTTTTGATGACGTTAGTGATGCGTTTGCATTATGTGCCAAAATATCTGCAACAAAGTCTATAAGGGTGATGGTTTGTGGGTCCCTATATTTGGTTGGGTATGTACTTTCTCTTAATAGATAGGGGCATAAGTTGTAAAAAATTTTAACGAATATTTTGACCTATAGAGGATTAGTGTTATTATCCGGCCGTAGTTGGTTCATTTTTATACGTAGTTGTCAAAACCATTCATTGTAGCTGTAGATGGTAGAGCTGCTTCAGGAAAAGGTACCATATCTTGCATGGTGGCGGAGAGGCTGGGTTTGGAGTGGTTAAATACTGGTCTCTTATATAGAGCCGTTGCATTTCTTGCTCTACAAGGTGGTGTGGGTATTAGTGATTTTAGTATATTAGTTAAGATTGCGCAGAACATTTCACTGCCAGATATAGAGGAATCGCATCTATATACAAGTGAAGTTGGTAGGCTAGCTTCTGTTGTTTCTTCTGTTCCTGAGGTGAGGGAAGCATTGTTCGATATGCAAAGATCTTTTCCGATAGGAAAGAAAGGTACTGTTATAGAAGGAAGAGATATAGGTACTGTGATTTTTCCAGAAGCGGATGTGAAAGTCTTTGTTACTGCTGAGCTAAAAGAAAGAGCTAGAAGAAGGTTTGTACAGTTGCAAAATCGCGGTGAAAAGATTATATACGAGTCTGTTCTTAAAGATTTGCAAGAGCGTGATCAAAGAGATGAAGGTAGGGAGTGTGCCCCGCTTCAAATTGCAAAGGGCAGTATCGTAGTTGATACCACCGATCTTTCTGTTGATGAATCTGTGGATCTTGTTATGTCAAGAGTAAGGGAGGTCTCCTCTTTTTGGTAATTTTTTTTAAATATTTTATGACTGAAGTTGAAAAACTAAAATCCATCCCAAGCGAAATCTCGGAAGAGTTTGATAGGCTCTTTAAACAGTATGTGGATTCTAGCAAAAAGGAAGGGCAGGTTGTTGCAGGCGTTGTGACCAATGTTAACAATGCATGTGTCACTGTAGATGTTGGCCTAAAGAGTGATGGGATCATAAATATTTCCAAGTTTATGGGTAATGTACCAGGCGTTGGTGATTCTGTATCTGTATATATAGATAAGATGGAGGATTGGAATGGTAGGATGTCATTAAGTTTGGTGAAGGCGAAGCAGGAGCAGGAATGGACAAAATTTAAGAGTGAATCTGCTGTGGGTGGTTATGTCCACGGTGGTATTATGGGCAAGGTGAAAGGTGGTTTTGCTGTGCAATTGGATGGTGGTAATATTGTTGCATTTTTACCAGGTAGTCAGGTTGATATTAGGCCTGTAAAAGATATAAATGACCTTGTTGGTGTTTCACATCGGTTTAAGGTTCTTAAAATAGACTCTGACAATGGAAACGTTGTGATTTCAAGAAGAGCGATTATAGAAGATAAAAGAAGGGAAGCAAGAGAGGAAGGGTTGGCAAACCTGAAGGAGGGTGATGTTGTAGAGGGCGTTGTTAAGAACATTACTGAGTATGGTGCGTTTGTATGCTTTAATGGTACTGATGGACTGCTGCACATTACTGATATGTCTTGGAGTAAGATTTCTCACCCTTCAGAAATGCTTTCACTTGGGCAAGTTATTAAAGTGAAAGTTATAAAATATAATCCAGAGGCTAGTGATAGGATATCACTAGGTATAAAGCAGCTTCAGGAAGACGGATGGGAGAGCCTTGCTCAAAAGTACGTTGTTGGGGGTAGATTTAAGGGTATCGTGACTTCTATTCTAGACTACGGTGCTTTTATTGAGCTTGAAAAGAAAGTTGAGGGGTTGGTGCATAAAAGCGAAATATCTTGGAGTTTTGGTGACGTACATATGCGTAATGTACTCAGAGTTGGTCAAGAGGTTGAGGTTGTTGTCATAGAGGTCGATATGTCTAAGAGGCGTATTGGCCTAAGTATAAAAAAATGCACAGATAATCCATTGGATAAATTTGCTAAAAAGTATCCTGTCGGTACGGAAGTTTCATGTATTGTGAAAAGTATTGTAGATTTTGGAATATATGTTGATGTAGCAGGGGATAGCGATAAGGTGAATATTCTGGTTCCTGCTTCTGAAATTTCTTGGAGCAAAACACCATCACAAGCTCTGAAAGATTATAAGCCTGAGGATAATGTTCAGTGTATTATTACAAACATTGATACTCAGCGTGATAGGGTTTCTGCTAGTATAAGACAGCTCGGCTATAATTCCATGCTGAAAATGATGGAGGGATTCGTTAGTGCTGGTGTTGTGTTGTGTACTGTGGTGGCAACAAGAGGCGAAGGTATAGAGGTTGTGCTTCCTGGTGGAGAAGTTAGGTCCTTCATTAAGAGGGCTGAGTTATCAAAACACAGAAGTGATCAGCGCCCAGAGCTGTTCTCTATTAATGATAAGGTAGAGGCTAAAGTTTTGAGCTTTGATAAGAATCAAATGAAAGTTTCGCTTTCAATTAGAGCACGTGAAGTTGACGAAGAAAAGAAAGCGATTGCTGAATACGGCTCTGCTGCCAGTGGTGCCAGCCTTGGTGACATATTAGGTGGGGCCTGGGGTATAGATGTTAGTAAAAAAACTAGATCGTAATATTTAATTCAGTATCTAGAAAACAGGGCGGTGGGCTTAGGCCTACATGCCCTTTTGGTTTTTTATAGGTATATAT
>NZ_JAJBJB010000041.1 GCF_021811845.1 Candidatus Cyrtobacter zanobii
GTGTATCAGCAGAGCCAAGTTCTAATATAATTTTGTTTCCTGTAATTCTGTTTTCCATATTAATTACCAATAAAAATTTAAATTTAACGGCCTTCAAAAATTTAGAGGCCTCAGAATTTTCTTAACAAATATACAATATTTATTTTTAATGCAATGAATTATTTGAATTATATGACGATTTATGTAATTTTGCTGCATAAAAATTCTAAGCTCTAGTGATACTAATGATAAAATTCCTTTATAATATTCTATCAGAATACAGATTAAGAATTGCATTGTTTATCAGTTTTCAGGTTGTATCGGGTTTCATTCCTATAATCATTGCCTGGTCTATTGCAGAGCTTATTAATACAGTATCTGTCACACATGCGTGGATTATTCAAACACTAATTTTCATAGCAGTTATTGCGGTATTTTTATCTCTGCAGGAAATAATATCATTAATTCATAATTTTTTATCATTCAGTCTAGAAAGGAGGGTATATCAAAAAATAAATCTCGCATTTATGGAGAAGGTGGCGCTGTGGCCTGGAAACGATATATTTGAAAACCCAAAACTCAGAAGCCAGCTCACACTAGCCAAAGAGAGTATTAATCGTGTAAGTAACATGATATGGGGTGTATCAAGTACGCTTAGGGGCTGTTTTTCACTTTTGCCAGCAATTTTGGCATCATTTATGTTTACATGGTGGATTCCTACAACACTACTTCTCACGATTGTACCTATGATGTATGTAATGGTGAAATCACAGTATAAGGTGTGGGATGTATACAGTGACCATGCTGAATTATTCAAGAAATTGCATATTAAGGAAAGCTGTTTAACTTCAGATGAATTTTCAAAAGAGTTGAGACTTTATGGAATGCAAAAACGTCTCTTGGCGCAGTGGAAGGAGGATAATGAATATATTACGGATAAGCTTACCGTGCTCAGAAAGCGTGCATTAATCAAAACATTGTTATGGTGTATTCCATGTGTAATGGGGCTTGGTATTAGTTTGTTTTATATAGTAAATGGGGCGATGTATGGCGCATTTAGTTTGGGTAATTTGAGCTTTCTTTTAAGCATTATAGTGCAGTTCATCAGTAGTTCCATACATCTATTATATGGTGCTATAGAGTTATTAGGTATTAAGTTATCAATTGTACCATTAATGGAGCTTTTACAAACTAAGTATGAGGGGGTGGAGAAAAAGAGTATAATTCCTGAATCCTCTGATATTTTGCTGGAATTTAAAAATGTTTCATTTTCGTATGGTGATGAGGATGTGCTACATAACTTAAGCTTTCAGCTTAAAACAGGGCAAAGCCTTGCGATTGTCGGTGAAAATGGGGCTGGTAAGAGCACGGTAGTCAAGCTTATATCGCGCTTCTATAAACCAAGTTCAGGTATAATATTATGGAAGGGAGTTGATATAAACACAATTGATAGGAGCGAGTATTATAAACAGCTTTCAGTTGTGTTTCAGGATTTTGCAAAATTTCCGCTTTCAATACGTGAGAACATTGATCCTGGCCAACTTTTGGTGAAGGATGAAAATCTTCATTCACTGCTCGCAATGGTGGATCTATCAAACATGGAAGATAATCTTGATTCTATATTGTCAAGGCGGCTTAAGGGTGGAATGGAATTATCTGGTGGGCAATGGCAGAGGCTTGCAATTGCAAGAACTTTGCTCTCTCATCAACACGGTGCCAGCCTCATTATTTTTGATGAACCAACATCAGCACTAGACGCTAATATAGAGCATAGTATATCCAGCCATATGGCTGAAGTAATAAAAAATACTACATCCATAATAATCAGTCATAGACTTTCCATGAGTAAACTCGCGGATAACATTATAGTGATAGAGGCTGGCAAAATCATAGAGAGTGGAAGCCATAATGAGTTGATCAAGTTCGGCGGTATATATAACTCAATGTTCCAGAAACAGGCTGGTACATATGTGGATTTATAAAGGCTAGTATTTATATAAAAAATCATTATTGTTTCCCGCATTGCTTTTGGCGCTTTTATTTTTGAACAGATGAATTTTCAAGATATTATATTGAGTTTGCAAAGATTTTGGGCGAATGAAGGTTGCGTTGTTTTGCAGCCGTATGATACAGAAGTTGGGGCTGGTACTTCGCACCCTGCAACTACAATTAGATGTCTTTCTGAAACAAATTGGGATGTGTGTTATGTTCAAGGGTGTAGAAGGCCACAAGATGGCAGGTATGCACAGAACCCTAATAGGTTGCAGCATTATTATCAATTTCAAGTAATACTAAAGCCATCTAGAGATGATTCACAATCTTTATATCTCGAAAGTTTGAGGGGCCTTGGCATAGACCCTTGTGATAATGATATAAGATTTATGGAAGATGATTGGGCAAACCCAACCCTTGGGGCTTGGGGTTTGGGCTGGGAGGTTTGGTGTAATGGTATGGAGATCACGCAGTTTACATATATGCAGCAGATAGCGGGGATATCTTGCTCCCCAATACCAGTAGAAATAACTTATGGGCTTGAGAGGATAGCAATGTACGTGCAGCAAAAAGATACGATTTGGGATATAATATGGAATAAAACGGGCCTTACATATAAGGATATCTTTTTGGATAGTGAGAAACAGTCATGCGCATTTAATTTTGAGTATGCTGATACTGAGATTTATAAGAGGAATTTTGAAGATCTTATAAACCAATCTACCAATTTATTAGTAGCGGGATTGGTTTACCCTGCATATGAATTGTGCCTCAAGGCGTCTCATACATTCAATATATTAGAAGCTAGAAAAGTTCTTGGTGTAACAGAAAGGGCGCACTATATTTCTAAGTTAAGAAAGTTGTCCAAAGAATGTTGTAGTAAGGTTGTATGAGAAAAACGCACTATTCAGTATGAGGGTGCGCATGGTAGTATCATGATGTAGGGATGCGAAAAAGTTGCTGCTAGTAAGATGCGTACTATCAATGAGTTAATTTTATCGCTTAGTGTATTTTAGTAAGATTGTTATAGCAATACTATTCTGCTATATTCTGCTATATTCACTTTTTTAAAACTCTTTTAGGGATGAGTAAGGAAGCTTTATATCAAGATGCGCTAGAGTTCCATTCTTCAGGTAGAAGTGGCAAGATTTCACTTGAACTCACAAAACCCTTAATCACACAGAGATGTCTGTCGCTTGCGTATTCTCCTGGGGTTGCTGCACCGTGTCTTGAGATACAGAAGGACCCTGAGCTGGCATATAAATACACTGCAAAGGGGAATTTTGTTGCTGTGATTTCTAATGGTACTGCAGTGCTTGGTCTTGGTAACCTTGGGGCGCTTGCATCTAAGCCAGTCATGGAAGGAAAGGCGGCGCTATTTAAAAGATTTGCTGATATAGATGGTATAGATATTGAAGTTTCTACAGAAGACCCAGAGAGGTTTGTTGAGTCTGTAAGATATCTTGCTGAGACGTGGGGTGGTATTAATCTTGAGGATATAAAAGCGCCTGAGTGCTTTATTATTGAAGAGAAATTGAAACGCCTGCTCAATATTCCTGTGTTTCATGATGATCAGCATGGAACAGCAATAGTGGTTGCAGCTGGTTTGATAAACGCACTTGGGATTGTTGGTAAGAGTATCGCAAATGCAAAAATTGTTGTGAATGGTGCGGGTGCTGCCGCTATTGCATGCATAGAGCTTATAAAATATTTAGGAGTAAGAGATGAGAATCTAATAGCTTGTGATACTAAAGGTGTTATATACAAAGGCAGAAGCGATGGGATGAATAAGTGGAAAGAGAAGCACGCTTCTTCCACAAAATGTCGTACTTTAGAAGAAGCGTTTGAAGGCGCTGATGTATTCTTAGGACTTTCACAAAAAGGGGCTGTTACTAAAGATATGGTAAAGAAGATGAGTGATAGGCCTATAGTGTTTGCAATGGCCAATCCAGATCCAGAAATTACGCCTGAAGAGGTTAAAGAGGTGAGGGGAGATGCCATCATTGCAACTGGGAGATCTGATTATAATAATCAGATTAATAATGTAATGTGTTTTCCTTATATATTTAGGGGTGCGTTGGATGTCCGTGCTACTGTTATAAATAATGAAATGAAGGTGGCTGCGGCCCAAGCAATAGCGGATCTTGCAAGGCAGCCAGTGACTGTCGAGGTTTCTGATGCCTATTCAGGTAAAAGGCATGAGTTTGGTCCTGAATATATAATTCCAGTTCCTTTTGATTCTAGATTAATAAGAGAAATTCCCGCTGCGGTTGCAAAGGCTGCTATGGAGACTGGTGTTGCGAAAATGCATATAAATGATTTCTATAAATATAAGCAGGAATTGATGGCTAGAATCAGTCCTAGGGCTGGGATCATGAATAAATTTTTCAAAAATTTGAGACAGAATCCTAAAAAAGTTATATTTACAATGCACAATGATGAAGTTTCTGCCAAATCTGCTGTGCACTGGGTGACTGAGGGGTATGGTGAGGCTGTATTAGTTGGGGATACTGAGAAGCTTGATAAAGTTGTAAAAACGATTTGTAAGGGGCATTATCCGCAGGGTCTTACTATAGCGGATGCGAAGTTGAATGCAGATGTACCTTTATATTCTGCTCACCTTTATGAAAAAATGCAAAGAAAGGGGGTGAATGTGGATGATGCGCATAATTTAGTGCTGAATAATAGTGTGCTGTTTGCATCAGAATTATTGGTGCATGGCAATGCAGACGCGCTTGTTGCTGGTACGAGCAAGGGGTATATTTCAACACTTAAGCATGTCTCTAAGGTTGTGGAGAGAAAAAAAATGCTATGTAATATTTCTGTGCTTGCCAAGGGTGGAAAAACAATTTTTATTGCAGATACAGCAATAAATGAGACCCCAAGAGCAGAGGAACTGGCAGAGATAGCGATTGTTGCTGCACATGAGGTAAGAAGGATAGGGCATACGCCTAGAGTTGCTTTCCTTTCTTTTTCAAATTTTGGCAATCCATCCAATAGGGGGGCTTCAACTATTTTAAAGGCTTTGGATATCATGAATTCAAAAAATCTTGATTTCGAGTTTGATGGTGAGCTAACAGCAAATGTAGCTTTAAACGCTAATATTCTGTTAAAATATCCTTTCACAAAATTAAGCAATTCTGCTAACGTACTAATCATGTCTTCATTGCAGGCTGCACATATATCTGTAAAATTATTGCAGGAGCTTGGTGATGCAATACTTATAGCTAATATGTTGTGTGGGTTTGATAAGAGGGTTCAGATAGTCCAAGCATTTTCTTCTGTTTCTGAAGTAATAAATGCTGCTACTATTGCTGTCTCGGATTGATTATTATGTAATATATGTCGTTACACTACGGTTATGTAGCGTTTCTGTTTTGCTTTACCTTCATTCTCTTTTTGGATTTTAGTGTAAGCAATAAGGTTAAGGGGGGTATATCTTATAAAGTATCTGCGTCTATAACTGCGGCCTGCTTTGCAATTGCGATGGTTTTTGCTTTTGGGTTATACCTCTTCTCCAATAAGGAGGACTCCTTGCTTTTTATTACTGGGTATCTTATAGAATTTTCGTTGAGTATAGATAATATTTTTATATTTATACTTATTTTTCAAAAGTTTAATATCAGTGATAGGGCCCAGAGGCGTGTATTAACTATAGGTATATTGAGTGCAATAGTGTTGCGCTTTGTGGCGATATCGTTTGGGATAGGAATATTAGAGAGGATGACTTGGCTCTTTTATGTGTTTGGCTTTATACTGATATATGGTGGGCTGAGCATAATAAGGGATAAGGGGTCATCGTCTGAAAAAAAAGAGCTAGGGAAGTTCACAGCTTCTTTATTAAAGAAATTTTTCAGAACTACAAATACTCAAAGTGATCAGTTTATAGTGAAGAAAGATGGCAAGCTATATTTGACCAATCTGTTTATTGCACTGATTTTGATTGAGAAATCCGATATAATATTTGCAGCGGATTCCATACCAGTTATTTTATCAATAACAAACGATGTATTTATAGTTTTTACATCCAATATGTTTGCCATTCTTGGAATGCGTTCAATGTATTTTTTAGTTAATAGTGTTAGTAAGAGGTTTATATATATCAGGTATGGTCTGGCTGTGATATTAATATATATGGGGATAAAGATGATTTGTGCCCGTCTTGGTTTTGTTTTTGATCCTTTGTTTTCTATCGCAGTTATTGCATTTTCATTTATAATTCCTATATGTATCTCTCTCAGGAATGGATGCCCTATAAAAAAAGATGTCTCAAGTTGAAATTTTACAAAGATTAATAAGGTGCCAAAGTGTGACGCCGAAGGATGATGGCGCAATGAATTTGGTTAAGACAATCTTAGAGGGTATAGGGTTTTCAGTAAAGATTATACATTTTGGAGAAGGCGATGAAAGGGTATTAAATCTATATGCAAAATTTGGTAATGTAGGCAAAAATATTTGCTTTGCTGGGCATGTTGATGTTGTACCTGCTGGTGATGGTTGGTCATATGATCCGTTTTTTGGACATGTAGAAAATGGAAAATTATATGGGAGGGGTGCGGTAGATATGAAGGGTGCAATAGCAGCTGCAATACATGCTGCAGGCAGCATTATAAAAAATAGAGCAGACATAACTATTAGCTTTCTGCTTACTGGTGATGAAGAGGGTATTGCAATCAATGGCACAAAAAAAATGCTAAACTGGCTTCTGCAGCAAAATGAGAAGATAGATGTGTGTATATTAGGTGAGCCAACAAGCCATACAATGTTGTGCGATACAATTAAGGTTGGTGCAAGGGGTAGTATTACTTTTGACTTGGTTGTATATGGAGAGCAGGGGCACGTTGCCTATGAGCATTTGAACCCAATAGATATTATGGCACAAATTGCTCTGGAACTTACCAATTACAGCTTTGATGATGGTGATGAACTATTTCAGGATTCTAACCTTGAATTCACGTCACTAGTCTCTGATAGCAAAGCAGAGAATCTTGTGCCAAATGTGGCAATGGCAAGGTTTAATGTGCGCTTCCCTATAAGTAGAACCGCTGCAAATATAGCTGAATTGGTGACTAATATATGTAAAAAATGCTACAATAATGTCGATTTAAAGTGGCATAGTAGCGGGGAGGCGTTTCTTGCCGAACATGCTGGTATATCGCGGGTTGCATCTGATGCGATTGAGGCGGTGATGGGGTTTCGGCCAAAGATCAATACATTTGGTGGTACATCTGATGCAAGGTTTATTATTAATCACTGCAAAGAGGTGATAGAACTTGGATTGTTTACGAGGATGGCTCATAGAGTTGACGAATACGCTAAGATAAGTGATATTGAAAAATTATCGGAGATCTATTTAAGGATCCTTGAATTTATATAAGTGTTTGTTGTGTACTTAGTAAGATGAGGTGGATTGACATCGAAGATATAGTGATGTGCTTGGAGGAGGAATATCCGGCAGTTGATATTAATAGTATAACATTCCCGCGGCTTATGATTATGATAGAGGGGCTGCCTGGTTTTTTACCAGAAGGTACGCAGTGTAATGAAAAAGTATTAGAAGCTGTGCAATCTGCATGGCTTAGAGAAAGAGAATGAGTAGGGACGGGTTTATACAAAGCGTTTTCACTAACGTTGCAGATAAGTATGACCTAATGAATGATTTAATGAGTTGCGGTATACATAGAGTTTGGAAAAGAAAGTTTATTTCTCACATCCCGCATGGTGTTTCCTTGATAGATGTTGCTGGTGGGACATGCGATATTACAAAGCTTTTCCTAAAAAGAAGCGCAGGGGATGCGCAGGTAGTGGTATGTGACAAAAATCCGTCTATGTTGAAGCTAGGCAAGGCTAAGCTGATTGATCACGGCCTTGTGCCAAAACATAATGTATCGTTCATTGAGGCAGATGCCCAAGAGATGCCATTTGATGATAATAGCTTTGACTGTTATGTTGTTGCATTTGGGATTAGAAATATGCCTAATATTTCTAAAGTATTATCTGAGGCATATAGGATCATAAAGCCGCGTGGTAAGTTTTTATGCTTGGAGTTTTCTAATGTTACTAATCCATTGATTTTTTCATTATATGATTGTTATTCACGCAATATAATACCTAATATAGGGCATTTTGTGGCAGGAAGTAGGGAAAGTTATGAGTATCTTGTAGAGAGCATAAGAGCGTTTCCAGATGCAGATAGGTTTCTAGATATGATAAACCATGCTGGGTTTAAATCATCACAATATACCAAAATGACTTTTGGTGTCGTGGCAATACACTGGGGGTATAAGTATCTCACTTAGCGAGCGCGCCCAGTATGTTTTTCCTCTGCCTTACTTATCATGGAGTTAATGCATTTCTCAAATCTCTTTGCATCAGCTTTAAAGCATTCTATTTTGCGCGTATCAGATATTACCATAGATAGTGTGTGATATGTTGATGCCTCATTTAGATCTTGATTTGGTTTTACTATATTATGCATTCGTTCAATACAGCCACGAAATTCATCAAAATCGCTTCTTAATATAGGAAAACGTTCGTTTTTTTCTATATATGATAGGAACTTCTGTGCATTAGTCTCTACAGAATGTAGTGCTGATTCTAACTCATGTCCTAGTCCTCCATAATTAGATAAGAGGTTAGTAAATCTGGTAATCAATCCTTGATCGCGTCGCATTTCTTGTATGATTCTTTGTAAATATTGAGCTATAGCTTAGGCAAAAGAGGTTGATATTATTTAATAAGATGATAACATAATTGGTTAATACGATAGTTAGTTACAATATTTCGAATGGGAAGTCCATATTCTAATGATCTTAGAGAGAGGGTGATTG
>NZ_JAJBJB010000042.1 GCF_021811845.1 Candidatus Cyrtobacter zanobii
CGGCATCGTTAATCTCAAAAATGGTTTTTCTGCTGCATAAGCATCATCAGAAAAAGACAAAAGCCCGTCCAAAAAAAAGACAAAAAAACACAGGAACAAAAAACGACTTACGCAGCAGGTCTAATATCCAAAAACTCATCAGCAGCACCTTTATAATCTTTATTATTGAGCTTATAAAGCAACTTACTCTTTCTAAAATTCCCTATTCCCCAGTTATATACCAAGGATATTAAGGCCTCCATTTTATTGATATCTTCAATCATGATTTGAAGCTCTTTTACTATATCTTCATGTACAGAAAATAAATCATTTATTAGTATGTTATGGGCATCCTTCTTGCTGATGAAGCCATCTTCATCTAGATATAATGTGCTAAGAATTTGGTGCCCATATCCTATAGTCATAAGCCCAGCTGGGCACTTCTTTGCTTTGGGCTCAAATCCCTTTTTAATAAATTTAACCAAATTGTCAGATATCATTAAATCTCATATATTGAGCAAGATTGGATTACTATGATAATTCATTATTGCTTTTATGCAAACTAAGAGCGATATAGTATAATTTTTAAAAGCCAAGCAAGGCTAAATGGGCCAAAATAAGGCAAAAATAGGCAAATTATACTATGAGTATGGTACTTGGGGGTATTTGAAAGCTGTGCTAAATTAGCTCACCGTCACAATTAGCAAGACACTAAGATGAAAAATACAGAACAAGATGTACTTAAACACGTACCTAAGTTATGCAATATTAACTTACTTTTAGATCACGAAAATGAGCATGAAATTTTCAAAAGCGCACAAAACTTTGGCTTTAATGTAAGGCGCACCGATGTTCATTTTATCTCTGTTTATGAAACTGAATGTCTTGTTTTATATGATAATGCTTTGAAAGAATTGTATATCGCCTTTAAATGGACGGAGGATGATGAAGTTTCCGATGTTGGAGCTCATCTACTCACCAAATCTATAACGGTACCAGAAATTGGAACCGTTCACAGCGGCTATTACAAGAAATTTATGACTGTCAGAGGTGATATATATGATAAAATCAAGTGTTATAAATCATATAAAATCAATAATATATACATAACTGGGCACTCGCTCGGTGGCGCACTTGCTAGCATAGCATATCTATTCTTAGCAAATCACTTTAAAGAATATTTTAGTAAGATGATTTGCATAACAACAGGTAGCTGTAGAAGCATTAAGAAAGTTGAGCTTAAAAATGAGCAGTGTTATAATTTTATTACTTCGCAAGATTATATAACGCTTTATCCTCTATGGTATAAACACTTAGGCAAGACATTTGTAATGAATTTAAGCACTAAAAAAACTAGCTCAGATTTAAAATTCCTGACTAGATTCGGTCTTGTTGTTTCATTCATTGCAGAGCAAGTGAAGAATTTATTTACAAAGGGAAGCTTTTTTCTAATACCAAGTGCGCATAAATTAGATTTATATAAAAGCTTCATTAAAGAAAGCTTATCTAACAACAAGTAATGCTCTAATTTAATAGAATGTAATCATATTAACATAGTTTCAATATATCAGGAGGGTTGGTATGCTGGAGGGTCTATGTGTTAGGTCTGGCTTTATGGATATCTTCGGTATGAATATAGTTGAACTTGCCTCTTGGATTATTGTTATTGCTGCGTTAATTTGCTTGAACTTGCTACCAGTTATTGTAGTTTGTGGAGGGGTGTTTGGCATTATGTACCTTGTAGTGCATTTTTTCCCTTTTGTATCTTGCGCCGCTCTTTGTATTGGTGGATTTTACTATCTTTGTGTAATTGCCTCTAAAAGTGAAAGCTTCCTTGAAGCATGCTGCCGTGTGCTATATCACATTCTTTTTTTAGGCTCATGTATTATCCCTATACGCTTTTCATATATTATTAGCGAGAATATCGGCAACCCTATGCTTGAAGCTTTATGTGGATTGTGTTTCTTAGCACTGGTTCCATTACTTAGTTCATGGTTGCTGCTAAATCCTATATTTGAATATATTTGTCCTACTGTATTTAGTAAAATTAAAAAAGATTCATCTAATAAAAAAAGCTTAAATTCTCAAGATTCTGACTGAATCGCATCTTAAAAAAGCACGCACTAGCAATTTATCAAATGTGAGTTTATAGTACCTGCCAGCAAAACGTAATAGCATTTTACTAGCATGACGTATAATCCCAAAAGCAATACTAGACCAACTAAATTTCGCTTTCCTCATTTAACAGATGAGCAACAACAAATGTTAGATTCTATAGATGAAAGTGATTGGAGAAATGGCCCTATAGTGGAATATAAAAAGCAGCTTGAGCGCCAAGAAATTGAAAAAATACAACAGCAAAATGCAAAAAAATACTCTTTGCCAAAATCTATACTAGCAGAAGCTATATCAGGTATCACTTCTGCGCCTATAGACATATGGGATCTTGGTACAAAGGTAATACCTGCAGCATATAATCAATGGCTCCCTGAGTCTTGGGGTGCTGATGAGAAAAAGGGATTTGGCAATATGGAGGAGCTCACTTCTGAAAAATATAGAAAGTGGATGAGAGATCTTATTGGGGCGGGTGAGCCAGCTACTCCAGAGCAAAGATATATAGATTCAATAGTACATACTGGTGCTAATTTTTTAAGTGGGCCTGCAGCAATAAAATCTGTGGGGAAAGGTATTATAAAAGGCGCTGCAAGTACCCTAAAGGGCGCTAAAAATATCATTACATCCTCCCCTAGACAAACATTAAATAGTGCCGTAAGCGGGATAAAAAGCGCATGGCAAGATGCGAAACAAATACCTGAAAGAGCCTCAAAAGTTCCAGGAATAGTGGGAAATTGGGTTAGAAATATATGGCCTAAAACAAAACAAATAGACAAAAATTTTGTCCAAAGTTCATCAGATGCACTAATGAATGCTATTAAATCTAATCATTTTAAAAATGCAGCCCTAGGCGGCGCAATAGGCAGTGCATCTCAGTATATGGAGGAACATGATACCCCAGCATCAGATAGATTACTGGCGCTTAGCGCAATGGGCACACTACCTAGTGCATTCAAGGGAATATACAATAGAATACCAACTGCAGGCAAGATAGCTAAGGGTAAAGAGGAGCTATATAAGCATTTTAGGGGTGAAATAGATAATGCAGTACCAGAGATTCAGGCGGGCGATTATGGCAGCAATTACTTTGCAAAAGAAGGTGCTCCCGCTCTGCAAAAGCAGGCAAAAGAGATCAGGGCACCAATAAGTAAGCAATATGATGAAGTTTTAGGCAGTATTGATCATAATGTGCCCCTAAAGCCAAGAGAGAATATATTGGCTAAGATATTGAATAAGGATTTCAAAGTAAGCTACGGTAATGGTAATAGGACTACAATTCCAGATGCTGTAAATCTCAATAATGATACTTTTTCTTTCACGCCTAAAGATTTGCATGAAGTTACAAGCCAAGTAACACAAAAGCTTAACAGATCTCAAGGCAATTTAAGGCACACTCTTGCACAAGATAGAAAAACTTTAAAGCAAGCATTTCATGAGATAATGGATGAGGCATATACAAAGCATTTCAAAGGCTTGGAGAAGCTAAAAGAAGTTGATACTAATTATAGAGTAGCATCAGGGCCTGTTCAACAGCGTAACATACTTGCGCAAGTACTTAATAAAGAAACAACGCAAGATACCATAAAAAGATTTGCTAAGGCGCTGAGAGATAATGAAAAAATTAGAGCATATGATGTGCTAAAAAACCAAGGTATTGCTGATAAATTTCTCAAATACCAGACATCAACACAAAAAGGCGCAGAAGATTTCTTGCTTAAGAATTGGTTAGGGAAAAATGCAGACCCATCTCAGCTTATTTCTTACTATGGTAGAGACATGTTTGATCCCATTACAAAGGGTGTTATGGATAAGGTTGCAAAAAAATTAGCTGAGTTAGCAGAGATGGAGGGGCATAATGCAGTTTTGGATATTAGTTTGAAAAATAAAATTGGCCCTCTGCTAAAAGCGCTCTTAAGGCCAGACTTGAACCTGAATGTTAATAAGACCGTGGCAGGAGTAACTGGCAAGAAATACCCTAATATCTTTGCTGAAATGGTTGCAAAAGGTCTGATTGCCGTCAAGGATGCGCAAATTGCATATAATGATGAGAAAAAGAAAAATGAGTGGTAAGTATGCTTGAAGTTATTAAAGAGCTGATATTTCATCATGCGGAGACTGTTTTAAACCCTACATTTTTTGCAGGTATTTTGTATTACATGATCACTTTGCAAATTAAAATTGTAAGTATGGCTGAAAAAATACAGCTATATCAAGAAAATATGCAAGAGATAAGCAAGCAAATGCATGGAGTTACCAAGACAATTACTAAATATGCAGCATTAAGTGAGCAGATAAGAAGCATACATACAAGGATTGATAAGATAGAGCGGGATGTTGAACACTTACGAGATAAAAACAATTAAATTTTTGATAAAATTATGCATAAACCAGAATTTATAGAAAAACTTTCAGAAGAAATTGGATATTCTAAAAGGGCTACTACAAAGATAGTCAAGGGATTTTTATCTTGCCTGACTGATGTGATAAAGAATGAAGGAAACATCACTTTTATGAACTTTGGCCAGTTTAATGTGAGAAGGTATCCAGCTCAAGAGATAAATTCATTCATTAAAGCACATGCACCTGAGCAAAATAGGGTAGCCTTTAAGATGGGAAAAGAGCTTAAAGCCGCTATCAATACACCATTAAAAAAGCGGAAGAAGGCAGTGGTTTAGCTCATCAATACACACAATCTGTATTCGCTGCAAATTTATCATACGTTATAAATATCAATGCGTTATAAAGCTCGGTACTTGGCTCTTCTTCAGTAGATTCACATTTAATTTTTCATTATTAATCATATGCTTATACCAAACTGAATTGAATATTTTGACTCCAATTCATCTATAATAACTCTCTTTTTCTTTTTATTGATTCTGAGTATCAAAAGCAGAAGTACCACGCATGCCTTGACATAATTACTTGATAAAAAGACTATATCTTCTGTATCTCCTGCTCTTAAATTGTTATTTTGCTTCCTATTAACTTCCTGCTCATCTGCCGTTTCATTATCGGCCCACTTACTTGTTTGCTGCATTATTTCCATATTTATTATTTCAAGCTCTAGTAGCGCGCTTTTTGCTTTCCATTCAAGTTGCGCGGTATTCAACTCATTTTTATCAAGGTAATTTAGCGTATTCTTTAAAGATGAGATATCAGTAGGCAAAGCTCTTCTTTTGAACTCTAAAAGTGCACAAAACCATTTGCTAGCTTCTGAAAATGTAGTAATATCGCTACTATGAGTTTTAAGAGCTAAGATTTGCTTATACAGAAAAGTAATATTATCTAAGATAATAGCTATTTTTTCTTTAGTTTTATTAAGTGTTTTGATGTCTATAAAAGTCATATTGCTATCTTAAAAGTTGTATGAAAATTATTGTTCTGGAATGTAAGAAATAACTATTCTTCTTTTGCCTCTGGCAATCATGATTCGCTTCATGCTAAAATTCTTCCTAGCTAGCAAAGATTCCTTTCTCACAAGCGCATTACTCAGAGCATTGGGAGACTTAGGTAGCAAAAAGTGCAGATGCTCCTTAACATTATTTCTGATTTTCTCCAACCAATCGCTTGCACTCATTATAAGTTCTTGCATTTGGCCAGAGCGTAAACAGCACTCTGAGCCCATAATTTCACTAACAGCTTGAATTAACACGTCATCCTCAGCACTATCATCAAGCATTTCTTGAGCTTTATTTTTGCATATTTTTAAAAACTCTCCTTTTTGAAGATTTAAAAATTCTTCGCATGCAGTGCCTAAGATTATGTAATCTATCATTCTCGGCATGCTGGCAGCTTCATCTATACTGCTCTCTGCTGCTCTTATTTTGCTAAGTGCAAAGCTCATCATATTAAATAGACCGCCAAGTATTCTTGGCTTATATTCTTGAAATACTTTGTCTAATTTTTGTGTTGATTCCCTTTTTTCAAGTACGGGCAAAGCAATTGCAATTGAGCGTTCTAGTAAATCGCCCCTCTCCACAACATCATTTATTCCGTTGATAATAATCCCAGCACTTGCCTGCATGGCACTTTGTGCATCATCTGTAAAAAGTGCTCTTTTAATAGAACCTGCGCCAGTTGATATTTTACACAGCCAGTCTGATACCTTATTATTTATTGAAGAAATATTGTCGAAATATAAAACAGGGCTTCGCTTGGCTAGCAGATACAAATCCTCTTCTTTTTCTGGTATAAATGAGGAAAAAACTGAACAAGGGTCTATTAGAGAAAGAAGCTTTTTACATGTTTCTGATTTGCCAGAGCCAGCACTGCCATGTATGTTAAGTACTGGATAAGGGGCCTTTCCCAGTATGCAATAAGCTAGGTATACCACAAGCATTGCAAAATCCTCATCGCTTCCACAGTTAGCTACCTTCTTTAAAAGACTAATTTCAGCTTGATGCTGCTCTGGCATACATTGAATCTCTTGGAGGCTAGTTGTAATGATTTTTATCTCAGCTGGCATCTGCACTACCTCCCAGCCTCTTGTGGTAATTTGTACCAGTTCATTCTTTTCGTTAGCTAAGTTGTAGTATACGCCCTCCTCAAATTTTGCTGCCCTATAATAAACTTTATATCCTTTGCCTTCAAACAAGCATCTACCTCTTATTATATTCGTTATGTCATTCAGACAGCGAGTAGAAACAGGCTTGCCGTACTGCCTCCAATAGAGGTTTGAGATAAAAGATAGAAAATCGCTATTTACTATAAAATGCTTGTACCCATCACTATATATTGTAACTCCAGCCTCATCTCGTTTTTCTTTATTATGCCAGTATTCTTTAGCTATAGAATCTAATAATTTAAGTATATTATCTTCTTGGCTTGGTTGCTTTTGAACTGATTTCTTTTGTTTCTTTATTGCCTGTTTTTCAATGGTTTTTTCGGTATTAGGCTGTATTATTTCCTCATTATTCAATGTACTTAAAAGCAATTTAGCAACCTCATTCAATCCCATAAGACTTGCCATATCGTTAAAGTCACTTGGAAGTTTTGGCTTTAGCTCATTTTGAAATTCTGGATATATAACTCTGCACTTATTTCTTTTCTCCATGTCGCTTTCTGCGGCATTTAAGGCATACTGCAAGCCGATATTTTCGCTTCTCTCTTCTATTGCCCCGTCCTCATTTTTGTACCATTTATCATTATCTGCTGCGATTATAATCTCAGCTTTTGTCATTTTTCTGAGCTCTGCTATGCAAGGGGCTATGTTATAAGCATTAAATGCTGTGATGATTAGCAGATAATTCGTATCATATTTTGCAAATTGTAAGGCATCATGAAGTGATAAAGCTGTTGCAACTCCTTCTGCTACGACAATTGTTTTGCTCTTTAAAATCGCTGAACCCAATCTATCTATAGCACCTATTGGGTAAAATAACCCTTTAACTCTAGCGCCTTTTAAAAAAAATTTGTTATATTTATCTTCATCATGCCATATTCTTTGGAGGTTCCAAATAACGCCATTCATATCCACCATGGGAATTAGCTGAACCCCTCGGCTAGATTCCACATAATCTGTTTTTATATGTTCTGGTATATGGTTAATATTTTTGGATTTGAGATATGAACTTGCTAAAAATTCGGTTTTAGCATTCTTATATCTCGTCCTTGCTTCCAGAGCTACTTGCTTATTTAGTGCATGCCGTTCATTTTCGGTCGTTTGCTGCAGCTGCTCATATTCTTCTTTTGTAGTTTTAGAAAACCTAATCCCTGAATCTGCTGCCAATGTCCTGATTGTATCTTTAAACTCAATACCCTCTTTTTCCTGGATAAGATTCAACACATCTCCATGCTGCCCGCAGCCATAGCAGTGATAATATTGCTCATCAGTATATACATAAAATGAAGGAGTCTTTTCTTGATGAAATGGGCACAAGCCCATATATGTGTTAGATGAGCCATTAGACTTTAAAGTTACGCCGTACCTTCTGCTTAACGTATCCTCCAGTCTGTAATTAGCTTTTATTTCATTAATATCTAATTGCTGCATGGCCGCTACTTATTGTTAGCTCCGCTACTGGCCACTAAGCCATTTTTGATTAAAGTCTCTACATCTGATTTTTTGTATCTAATCAGCCTTCCTATTCTTATATATGGCAGTTTATCCTTCTGTATCAGCCTCCAAATCCTTAAAGTTTCCATATGAACATTTAGCATTTTAGATACTTGGCCGCTTGTAAGTAGCTGATTCTCCTCTATATTTACATCTCTTTTAAAAGCTTTTCCTTCTATCATAGTAATAAACCTGCATAGCATTTAACTTGTTTTTTGCTTTAGCATCGTAATAACCCTCTTTGCAATCCCTCCTCACGAGGAGAGTTCCCGAGGAGGGTTCAAAAAATAAAAGCAAGAAAAGGCTTTCTAAGGCCCATTTTACCTTGCCTAATATGTGGTTGGATGGTTTTGGGGGAGGGTTCGTCAATTTGCGAGGAGGGTGGAAAATGGTAATCATGCTGTAAGGCCCATTATTTCATGGCTTTCGCAATGCTGGCACAAAGTCAAGTAATTTATTTTCAATTTTTGTAAAAATTCTTTATTTTTTGCTATACATGATAAATTACATATTATTATACGATTTCTTATTATTTCGAGTTGGATAGAAAGGAGGGTTCGGCGCTTATTGAGG
>NZ_JAJBJB010000199.1 GCF_021811845.1 Candidatus Cyrtobacter zanobii
CTGATATAGACGCATTTGCAAATGAGCAGCTCAATTTAATGCAATCTACTGTACGGGACGAAAAAAAAGTCAAACTTTATCATAATGACGTCTTCAACAATCAGAAAGCAGATCTCTTTGATAAATCGCAAAATTGGGGGCGGCAGGTTAGTTCAAGCAGCGATGATGTGCTTAAGCAAGCTGCTTCAGATGCAAAGCAAAACCTCAGTTTGAGCGAAGGATTGAAACGAGATGCCGATATTAACCCAGAAAAACTAGATCTTTTTAAAAAGGCTCAAGAGATTTGGAAAAATCCACTTAATGCTATTTCAATGATTACTCAATGCGATCAAAAAATTAGCCAAAATACGCATAAGTACGAAAAGAAAATTGTTAATCGTAAAAGATTTGATAATACGTACATACAGCAAGAATGCGAAAAACAAGATGTAAGTAGCATCTATTGTGAAGATACTCTCTTTGTACACTGCTCAAAGAAAGGACCATGTAAGGATGCGCAGATTACCTCAAAATCATTTGAGGGAGATATAATATTGGACAAAGATCGCTTCACGCTCAATGGCTCATCTTCATATTGTAGCGGTGATACGAATTGCTGTCTTGCGATTAATAGATATTATCTCAATCTAAATGACTTAGCCAAAATCCAAAGTATGCAGATTAGCCGTATTAAAAGAGAATCGCATATCTCAATTTGGATTAATGGGACTGAAGTATATAGCTCTCTCTGCCGAGGAGGCCTTAATATAAATAAGGCTTTTTGGTGGTTTAATGATGATGACGTGATATCTGGTAATGGCTGCAAAGCAAGTTGCAAGCCTTATTATGCGGGAGTATCAGAAGATGCCAAACATAATATTGATATCCTACCATACCTTAAAAAGGGTCGAAATGAAATTAGGGTAGAATCGGCCTACTATTCGTATAGTAGGCCACAAATTGAGATTAGTTTTAAGGAAGCGGAGTGCTGCATTGAGTATCAAGATATCTGGGAAACAAAATGCTTTTACAAATAATATTTATGATGATGTTATCTTCGAGTTCTTATGCCTGTGACATTAAGGAGAAGATATGCATTGAGCCAGCTAGATCTAAATTAATAGAAG
>NZ_JAJBJB010000043.1 GCF_021811845.1 Candidatus Cyrtobacter zanobii
ATAATAAACATTAAAATTAGAGTTCTAGGTAATAATCACGATGAAATACACAACTTAGATTGTAATGATAAAATTTTAAAGGATTCTGGCGTAGATGATGAATATATAACATTTGCTATTTTGAACTTCTTAGACTCTTGGTGGAAAAATGATCTAAGTACTTTTAAGAAGTGTGCGTTGGATATTGGCGTGCAACATAAAAGTAAATAAACAATATTTAGTATATTACCTAAGTATTGCAAACAAGTTATAGCAGGGGCAAATGAAGTTGAGAAATATTGTGCTTTAGAAACAGTTCTGTTGCCTAAGCCATATATGCTCATTTAGAAATTTACATAATTTACATAATAAATTTCTGATATAGTAAATCTACCAACTTGCATCCACAATATACAAATCTATACATATATATGCTATTGTGACCAATACCCAAAAAGTATCCGCGCTTCTTGCTGGATATAGAAAATTGTTAAAAGAATTATCAAGAAATGCAGAAATAATTGGTAGCAAAAAAAATGCAGAGGGTTCTATGCCAACAGACAAAGCAGCCCTAATCGAGAAATCGGTTGGTTTATTACGTGAAATTATAGGGCTTAAAGCTATGTCACGTTAAGTGTGTAAGTTGATTTCTTAAGCCCTACATCTGTCTGGAAACAAGATGTGGAATTGATTGAGAGCTAAGGCCCAATCTCTTATAGGCATTGTCCATTTTTTCTTTGCGTTTTGCAAGGCCAAATAAACAATTTTATATATAAAATCAGAAAAAGAGCCCTTTGTCTTAATACGAATCTGTCTGTTAGAGGCTTCTATCATATTAGTTGTATAGATGGCTCTTCTAATAAACTGGGGAAATTGTAAAAATGGTATAATGTCCTGCCAGTGCCTATTCCAAGACTCTGCAATCTATCTAAAGGACCATTTACCCTCAAAATCCAATAAAGCCTGCATAGCAGATTCCTCATTTTCTGCTGTATATATGAGCTTTAAGTCTGATGTAACCTCCTTATAATGCTTATAACTATTAAGGCTATGTACTATACATAGCTGTACTATGGTTTTAGGGAATGTGGCATTAATAGCATCTGGAAATCCAGTAAGGCCCATCGCAGCAAGCTATAAGTATATCTTTAACACACCCCTGTGCTTGAGCTCATTGAGGATAGATAGCCAAAATTTGGCACCCTCAGTCTCACATAGCCATAGGCCTAAAACATCCTTCTTACCCTCCATGTTGACACCCATCTCTATATATAAGCTCTTGTTAATTATGTGTTTGCCATCTCTTATCTTTACGGCATCAAGATATAGTATTGGATAAATTGCTTCTAATGGCCGACTTTGCCAGCTTCTAACCTTATCTATTACCGCATCTGTTACATTTGATACTAGCTCAGGACTTACATCTACATTATACATCCCTTCAAGATGCGACTGTATGTCCCTGACACTCGTGCCTCTTGAGTACAGTATTTGTTGATCAAACCCTTTAAAGTGTCTTTGGCGCTTTGGAATAAGAGTGGGTGCAAAACTTCCATCCCTATCTCTTACTGTTTTAATCTCCAGTGCTATCTGTCAACAACTTCTTGCTGCCATTGCGATAATTGCCATCTTTACTCTTCTCATGCCTATCTGTTTGTAGATGATAGTCCAATTCTGCTGCCCTCTCCAGTATCACCTTCTTCATCTCATTTATCATCTCTACTGGATCACTGCCAGATTTCAGCATTGCATCTTCTGTTACTCCTATTGGGTATTGAGTGTCGTTCTTCTTTTTGCTCATGATTTTAAATTTTAAATTGTTAAACGTTATATTCCAGTTTAACAACTTACACACTTAGTTTGACGTCACCGAAATGCATAAATTTAGATCTTTATACGACGCCCTTAAAGCCTTCTTTAATGCACCTAATGCTATATGAATTGCTATATCTAACATTCTTTATGTGCTGTTATAAAGTCTTTCGAAGGTTTTAGCATCCCCCAACAACCCAGGCAATAGCCCTCCTTGTGCCACGATCCAATGCTTTAATAATCCACTTCTTGTTTTTTTGATTGTATAAAATGCCACATCTCATCAAATTCTATTTCTTTAATATCATCACTAATACTAGGATATAGCTAAGGCAGCAGTGCATGAGACAGTTTGTAAGGCATAAATAGAGATAATTTGGCATTAAATTGTCTTCTGTTTATTCTCAATCTCATTTACCTCTGCTATAGCCAATCTCAGATGAAGCCCTTTTTATCCAATTATATAGCTAGGATCGTATAAAAGAGTTACATAAATCAGTATCAATCTCTTTGTTTTACAGTCGATTATACGAGGCTAGGTATATCAATATTATAGTACATCAGCTATATGCTGTAGGAAACACGAAACAACTTGCCTACAAATCCGTATGACGCTTCACCCATTGAATATAATATCACGCTTACAGATTCCTTTACCTCATAATATTTTGGTGTTCGCCTATCCCCCCTCGATGAATAGATACTTGCAATCTTTATGCCTCTGTCTCCCCTTGCATATCCACTTTTGACACACTTAGATGATTCACACAATTCTTACAATCCATAGATCTACAATGTTATATACTATTACTGAGTTATAACACATATCTCTTTAAATTAACATTCTCCAAAATTCAGCATATTCATATAAGCCTATGGTTCCTTAAACGCTTTATGAAAGCTATCAATTATCGGACTCAACAGGTACTGCAGCACAGTTCTCTCACCTTTCACAACAAAAACAGTCACTGGCATACCTGGAAACAGCTTTATATCAGCATTTATTCTTTGTATCGCACCATTATCAAGAATAGCTCTGAGCTTATAGAATTGCTCACCTCTCTCTGTAATTATTTTATCTGGAGAAACATATGTGAGCGTTGCATCAACTCTAGGCACCAACCTACTCTTATATGCATTCAATTGAACTTTAGTTTTAAGTCCAGGATAAACACTTTCTACATGTTGCGGCAACAAATACGCTTCTATTATCAGATCATCATCTTGTGGCACTAGCTCCATTATTTTTGCTCCTGGCGGTATCACACCGCCAGGAGTATGATACGCAAGCGTTGTCACAATACCTGCACTAGGAGATCTTATTATAGTTCTTGATAATACATCACGAGCAGCACTTAATCTCTGCTCTAAATCAAGAACAGCACTGTGATTTTCTCTAAATCTTTCAGCATTACGCTGTTTAAAATCAATTGCAACTCTAACTTTATTCAATTCTGCTTCAGCAATCTCTTCCCGTGCTCTTCCTATATTAGCATTGGCCTCTGCAATCCCACCAGTAATCTGGTCCATTTTTTGCATCACATCCAACAGCCTTACCTTCGTATCTAGACCCTGTTTCTGTAAGCCATTAACTATACTGAGCTGCTCTTTTGCAATTTTTAAATTCTCTTCATAAGTGGATACCCTAGCCTGGAATACCTTGATCTCTGCTTCTTTTTGCATAACTTTTTGGTTCTCCACACTCACTGTACCCTTTAGTGCAGCTTTATTAAGCTCGAATAGAGACGCCTGATTTTGCATAAAAATCTTTACTTCTGCATCATTACTACCTTCGATAATTGAAGAAGTAAAATCCACACTATCCATATCCTGCGATTCTGCTATTAGCCTCTGTTCAACAATCTTTGCAAACTGTAATTGAGATAAAACAATAGCAGCCGCCGCCTTAGCTTGGGCATCACTTAGTACTACGAGCGGTTGACCAACTGCAACAGTATCCCCATCCTTAACCAAGATTTCTTTGATAACACCACCTTCAAGGTGTTGTATGATTCTATGCTCACCACTAACTATTATTGCTCCTTCTGCAACCACAGCGCTATCAAGTGGGGCAATACCACCCCAAATAACAAAAAATCCTAATGTCCCAGCAAGCACTAAAGCACCAAACATAACAGGCTTTCTAACTTGGGATTTTAAATCACGTTCAACATTAAATCTGCGCTTCTTATGCTCAATATCAACTGAAAACATCATTTCCTTTACAAAGGCAAGTGCATCCTTCGCTTTAGAAAGAACATCTTTCTTCTCCACAACAGCAGCCTCAACATTTCCCTCCCTAGGCTCTCCTTTATTGTTCACACCAAACTTGTGCTTCTTATGCCCAATACCAACTGCCGACACCTTTCCCTTTACAAAGGCAACTACATCCTTCGCTTTAGAAAGAACATCTTGCTTCTTCACAACAGCAGACTCAACATTTTCCTCGCCAGACTCTAACGAACTGCTTCTTTTATCTTTATTGTCCATACCAAATACGCAATTTATTTTATTCTTAATTCACAAGAAGTGCCCCCTGCATCTTGTTCATTATATCCCTTGCTGGACCAAATGCAGCTAGTGCACCATCCGCTATAACAGCAATCTTATCTACTCCTGATAAGATAGGTGCTCGATGCGATATCACAATAAGAGTTATACCATTCGCTTTTGCAAATTCTACCGCCGCAGATAACGCAGCCTCACCATCGCTATCCAAGCTCGAATTTGGCTCATCTAATAGTATGATCTGAGGCGTGCCAAAAAACGCTCTGGCCAGTGCTATTCGCTGCCTTTGACCGCCTGATAAAACAGAACCATCAGGCCCTATTTCTGTATCATATGCATTAGGCAGCCTTAAAATCATCTCATGCACCCCAGCAAGCTGTGCAGCCCTAACAACCTCCTCAGGATCAGGATCTTCCGCCATTCTAGCTATATTTGTCTTAACACTACCACTAAAGAGCTCTATATCCTGCGGTAAGTAACCAACATACTTACCTAATAATACTCTATTCCAATCGTGTATGTTTGCACCATCTATCCTAATAGAACCCATTGATGGCTTCCAAGCACCAACGATCAACTTCGCTAATGATGTTTTACCAGAGCCAGAAGCACCTATTATTGCAACAGCCTCCCCCGCATTAATGGCAAAGTTAACGCCCTTGATTATATATTTTTGACTTGCTGGTGGTGCAAAATACACAGATTCTATAACAACAGCACCAGTTGGCGCAGGTAGCGACATTCTATCGTCATCATCAGGTATCCGCATATATGACTCATTCAACCTCATATATGCTTTTCTGCAATCTAAAAAAGATTTGATTGAGTTAATGAACACCTCAAAAGGAGCTAAGGCCCTACCCATAATGGATGAACTAGCTATAATAGCACCAGTTGAGATTTCATGGTTTACAGCAAGCCATGCACCAACGCCAGTTACAGAGATTTGTATTACAAGTCTAAAAAATTTGTTAATTTCAGAAAGAATAGCCTGTCTTTGCGACACAACGTTTTGCGTATCTTGCACAAGCGAATTAAATTTTTGCCAAGATGTTAGTACATTCTTGAACATACCCATAGACTCCACCACTTCTGCATTCCTAATCGCTTGCTCTGCATTTCTCATACTCTTGATAAAATTTTCGTTATTCTTCTCCAAGAGTGGCTTGGTAGATTTATTAGTGATAATTGCGAAGAAAATTGTGATCACTATACCCACCATGGCTATGATACCTATGTATAGGTGTAACATAAATAGCACAATAATGAATATGATAGCCCATGGTGTATCAAATATGGAAATAAGAGCTGGGCTTGTTACATATGTTTTTATTGTCTGTAAATCCCTTAGTTGCTGGCTACCTGCTTGTGATTTTGCAATAATACTTGTTTTTATCGAATTCCTAAAAACACCTTCTGATAACTTATTTTCAAACCATATTCCAAATAAGGACATACCAAACGATCTAGCCCCTTGCAAGAGGGAAAGCAACGCAAGCGCCAAAATCACAACTAATGTCAGCATTAGTAATGTATTGGTATTGCCGCTGGATAATACCCTATCCAATACCTGCATTGAGTATACAGATGTTGACAGAAGAAGTATGTTGACAAAAAATCCACATACAAAAATGTAAGACACAATCCCCCTTATCGATTGTAACGCAATCGCTAGGGGCGTTTCATTATTTTTAGTTTTATCTTGTACAGCCTTCATTCTTTTTTATAAAAAAATTCTGAGTAGATAATAATATAGCCCCACTGACTATCATAGAATCTGCTACGTTAAAAGTGGGATAGTGGTATCCAAAGGCATGCAAATCTATAAAATCAAACACAGCCCCATGAACAACTCTATCTATACAATTCGAAATAGCACCACCAACCATCAACATACAATACCCGCTTATAATATGAGCATAATATGCCCAAAGCATCAAAGCTATAATACAAGCTGAAAGCACCAAAAATATGCTTTGATCCATATCGTATTCATTAAACATACCAAAGCTTACTCCATAATTCCAAACTGGAGCAATATTCAAAAAACTCATCACATACCAGCTATCAGAGCTCGTGGCAAAATTCAGTACGGCAAATTTAGACACCTGATCAAGTAGCACAACTACCACACCTAACAAGAAAAAACGCACGACTCACAAACAAACTTTCATGCTAATATAATTTAAAGCTGATTCTAAATCCAGGTTAAATCTATCGTAATTAATTAAAATTTCTCTTGCTTTATATAAGTTATCGATTTGTCTGGTGGTTACTGATGCAAGGTACACTCTATGTATTATGGCAATCAAAATAGTAATCTTTTCATTATTTAATAGATCGACTGATTTATCAAATAATGACTTTATAATTAGCGATATATCTTGCACGTTTTTCAAATTTTCTTCTATAAAATTTGAATCAAGGTTACTAAGAATTTTTATGGCAAGCTCTGCATCCGGATATATAAGATCGCAAATAATCTGATATGCTTTTTCACTACTTGTTGTAAGAAATTCTAATATCTCTCTGAATTCAGCTCTTGTAAAAGCTAATATTTCTAATTTGACGCACCTTGAGCGTAGCGTATCACTCAGCGTGTTAATATGATTCGTATACAGTATAATAAAAGCATTTAATGGTGGTTCTTCAATAGTTTTGAGCAGTGCATTAGATGCATTATGAGTCATTTTTTCAGGATCCTTAATTAATGCAACTCTATTTCCTATCGCGGATTTAGAAAAAAAATCAATAAGCTGCCTTGTATCTTGCACCGAAATTTGCGCTGAATTTATGGAGAAGAAACCATGATGCACTCCCTGCTTCATCATAAAATCTATTCCTAGTATCTTAGCACAGGCATAAAGCGCGATAGGCTCTAATAAAAAGCCCCATGATGATAAGATCAACGATGCAGGGAGCGGTATATTATCTATAAATTTTATTCTTTTTTTATAAGGCGCTGTACTTAATATAGTCTGATCAAAAATATTATCCGACATATCCGCCATCATTTAAGAATTTCAATATCTTGCGCTGCAAATCATTAGATGCGCCCGTAAGTGGCAACCTTACCTCATAAGACGATATCAAATCCATAAGATAAGCTGCATATTTCACACCAGCAGGACTTGGCTCAGAGAAAATATGCTTATAAAATTCAATAAAACCCATCTGTATACTCGTAGCCTCTTTTATATTACCGCATAATAATAAATCTTGTATGTAGCTACATTCTTTTGGAAAAATATTCGAAGAAACAGATATCCACCCTTTTCCAAAGGAAGAATGAAAAGGTACTACATTTATATCATCACCACATAGTTGCATTATATTCGTATCAGCTTCCAGTAGCGCCTCCAAGGAGCTTTGCCTTGATATATCGCCAGAAGAATCTTTGAGCGCCACAACATTATCGAGCCTTGCAAGCCTTGCAATTGTCTCGTCTTTTATATCGACAACGGTCCTTGCAGGGTTATTATATACGATTATTGGAATATCAACGCGCGCAGCTATATATTCGTAGTGTTTATATATACCTTCCTGGGACGGCTTGTTATAGTATGGCGCAACTATAAGAGCGCCATCAGCACCAGCGCTCTGTGCAAGCGCGGTCAATTCTGCGGCTTCTTTCGTGCAATTACTACTACACCCCAATATCACCTCAATTTGCCTACCACACATCGCAACCGCAACATCGGTAATTTTTTTTCTTTCAGTAAGCGTAATACACGGAGCCTCGCCAGTTGTGCCTAGCATAACTATGCCAGAAACCCCTGAGCTGATCTGAAATTCAATCAACTTCTCAATGCTTTTAAAATCAATCTCCGAATCTATGAATGGAGTAATAAGAGCAGTATAAAGACCCCCTTTCAACATACCACTTGCCACTAAAGAACTGTCGGGGCAGAGAGATTTGAACTCCCGGCCCTCTGGTCCCAAACCAGATGCGCTACCAGACTGCGCCATGCCCCGCAAGACGCAACTATTACATTACATATAGCATTATTTCAAGAAGGTTTTTGAAATTGTATAGAGAAAAAAATGAAATAGCGCACTAATTTATAATTATATCGCTTTACTCGATAATAGTATTATATTATAATGCCACGCAATATTTG
>NZ_JAJBJB010000044.1 GCF_021811845.1 Candidatus Cyrtobacter zanobii
CCGGCATCGTTAATCTCAAAAATGGTTTTTCTGCTGCATAAGCATCATCAGAAAAAGACAAAAGCCCGTCCAAAAAAAAGACAAAAAAACACAGAAACAAAAAACGACTTACGCAGCAGGTCTATTATAGTTAAGTGCATGGATGTGTGGTGCAAATTTTATATCAGCAAGTTTAGATACATTTTGAGGCTTTGTTATCTCGGCCCATAATGCATTGTATATGCTAGTTGTTATACCTGTGGTCGGTTGTAACATGATATAATGTTTATGCAGAGAGCCAAAGGTAGTGTATAGCTGTTGTGTTGCCGATTTTATTATACCTAAAAAGTCGTTTGTTATTATGGGGGGGAGTTTTTGTGGTAGTAATGCGTTGACGATGATATTAATAACTTGATTAGAGGATAAAAAAAGAGAGAGAAATACTGGTATAATGCACGAAAGTAAGGCTGTATGATGGTATTGATCAATTTCTTTGTGTGCTGTTTTCGCCTCCTCGCTCTCAATACCATCTAAAATATGATGTAGTGATTGTATGCTGGTTGTTGTATTTCTATAACATCCTAGTATGGAATTATTCATAAAGTATTGGAGAGAGAATCCGCCAGCCGCGCATAGTAATTGTACCACCACTGATTGTGTGCCCTCAATCTTGAGTATAGAATTAAAATGAAGAGACGCAAGCCATGAAATGGCCATATTGCTCAAATACGATTTGCCAGTACCTGTTATAGGAGATAGTTTTTCATCTATATAATCAGCGGCGTTAATAAATAAAGAGGAGTATAGCGAATGTAATAGCTGTGTTGGTATAGAATTCTGTAGTGTTGATTGAGAAGCTAAACATTTTGTAAAGATATCACAGATACTTAGTGCATAACGCTTAAGTGAGTTTGTACTGGTTGTATTTACAAAGCTTGCAGCAATGCCAGCGCAGCCTAATGTAGAGACGCATACTGCATATGCTAGGTTCTTTGTGGTATCGTTATAAAATATTGCGGTTACTGTGGAAAGGCTCATGTAAGGATTTTTGTAAAAACATAGGTTGTTATATATTCAATTTTGCGTTGTTTGTCATGCAATTATGCCAAGTGGAGGCTGTATAAATTCGTTATAAATGTATATAAAATAAAGATTACTTTAGAGTGGTATGATCGTTCATCATGACGGCCGTAGTATGGCAATACATGAGGTTGTATTCTATCTGGGATAGGCTTGCACAATATGCTTATACACTTTAGAGTATGTGGTAACATCTAAGGTGTGTAATAATGAATCAAAGTATGTTAGAAGCGTTATCTCAAAAAATAGAATCTATGCGTGCTAAGACAAGGGGATACTTAGAAGAGTTTGGCGTGGATGAGGAGAAGATGGTGGGCATAGTACTCAATATTATTTTTATGGATATAGATAGGGTTATTAATTCTGTCCTGCCTATGATTAAAATAGGTAATGCAGAGCAAGATGGGCTAGCTGAATTACTACAGTTATTAGAGAATTATGAACTAGATGGGCTACGAAGTACTGTAAATGAAATGGTGAGATCAGCTATTCTGGAATATGAGAAAGGTATGCTAGTTGATTATGAGGTCCAGCTTGGTGCAGAATACAACAGTTTTTATAGAAGATTTTTAAATATTACGCTTGATCAAGTTTTAGAAAATGCGGAACCACAGGAACGGCGGCATAATCTATTTCTTTCTATGCAATACTCCAAGATTTCTTATAAGTTAGGGAGGATATATAAAGATATGTATAAGTTAATATGCTTGATAATAGACCCTGTACAAAATGTGAATTTGGATGAAGCATGTCAATTAGAGGCCGAAAAACCTACTCTGGTTTTGGTAGATGCACTGCAATATCTCAATGAACAAACTATACCACTTTTCAAATCTTTTCTCAAATCGGACAATTATAAATCATGCTTCTTTAACATAGCGATAGCCAATGACCCAGATGCGCCACAAGAGCAACGGTGGCAAGCGCTGAGGACGTTGCAACAAACTTTTAAGAGTGCCAAACATTTGGTGCTGCATGTGCTAGAACATTACCTAATGTCTACGCCATCAATTGACTTTACAACGCGGGCGAAGATAGAAGATCTGAAAGGTAGCTGCCAAGCTTTATATAAAGAGGAGCATGTGGGGCGTAACTAGCTGCCATCAATCACATCGGCTTTTTTGTTTCCAATGAAATCTATCACTTCTGCAGATTGGCCAAGTAAACTTAAATCTATATCAAAGGAAAACTTTTCTTGTATCCTTATAAAACCTATAGCAGCCCTTCTTAATGCGTATGGATCTTTGGAGCCTGTGGGTTTTATTCCTATCCTAAACATGTGGTGCAAGGTATCCAATCTATCTGCCATTGCAAGCACTGCGCCGATAGGGGATCCAGGTAGCTCATCCAATCTACCCCTTGGCATATAATGCTCCTTTATTGCAAGGGAAACTTCATGATCTTCGCCTTGATGCATTGCATATATAGACCCCATGATACCCTGTAATTTAGGGAATTCGCCGACAACCTCAGTAGCTAGATCCAGTTTAGCAAGCTGAGCGGCCCTTGCCACTTTTTGCTCATTTAACCCAAGTTGTTTAGCTATTAGGCATGCAGTTACCTTCATTGATTCTGATTTTTCATATATAGAGCCTACTTTTTCGTGAAAGACCATCCTTTTAATCTCGCTAATGTTAGCGTCTAGTCCTCGTTTAACATCTTGATTAAAAAAGAATTCCGCATCGTTGAGCCTTGCTATTATAACTTTGTTCGTGTTATGCATTATGCCCTCGTTGTATTTTGTATTTATTACATGAGCAAAAAATGGTGATAACAAACCGTCATGTTTTCTAAACATAAAGATCTTTTGATGATTTTTTAGTGATGAAATCAAAATTTCTTCAGGGAGGGCCATGTATCTTTGCTCTATTTTGCCACACACTACAGATGGGTATTCTGTAATTCCCACCACCTCAGATAGAAGTGCCTCATCCTCTATAAGTTTTATATTGTTATTTTCTGCGATATTATGCAATTCGATAGTGATTTTAGATCTTCTTTTTGTCTGATCAAATTCGACAAAGTTATTTCTAAGCTTTGATGCATAATCACTAAATGATGTTACCTCAATTGGTCCGTTAGATAAAAACTTATGTCCAAAAGTAGTGTTATTTGATTTAATGTGCCCAAATTGCAGGTCAAGCACATTTCCTTGTAGTATGCACAGTATGTTTTTTATAGGTCTAATCCATTTTAGTGAGTAACTTGCCCAGTTCATAGATTTTGGCCATACAATGCCTTTTAATGAGTCTATAATGATATTTGCAAGCTCAGTATTTAAACCATTGCTAGCTTTTCTAATATAATAAAAACCTTCAAAAATTTCTAGATCGCCAGCGGAGGTGATAGAGTGCCTGTTCATAAATGCAGCGATATGAGCTTGTGGTGCTTGAACTTTTGGGCCCTTGATCATTTCATCTTGTGTTTTGGCTTGATCTTGTAGATTATTGAATACTATGGCTATACGGGTGGGGGTGTGGTAAAATTCACCACTTACATCACCTTTAAGCCTTTCCAGTATTGAAGTAAAGATTGCCTGCGCGCCATTTGCTTGCGCAAGCGCTGGAACCTCCTCACTATATATTTCAAGTAATAACTCTTTCATTATACATTAAACCTAAAATGCACTACATCACCATCTTTCATTATATAATCTCTACCTTCCAATCGAGCCTTACCAGCAGCTTTAATTTCAGCTTCACTAGCATATTTTATATAATCTTCATAACTTATTACCTCTGCGCGTATAAACCCTTTCTCAAAATCTGTATGTATACACCCCGCCGCCTTTGGTGCACTTGTTCCATTTGGAATAGACCAAGCCCTGGCCTCCTTTGGGCCAATCGTAAAAAATGTTATAAGATCTAGCATATCATAAGCGCGCTTTGTCAACTTATTCAAACCACTTTCCTTAATGCCGCACTGCTCCATAAACCACCTCTTTTCCTCCTCATCTTGCATATTCGCTATCTCCTGCTCAATTTTGGCAGATAGCACTATACAGCTATCGTTGATAAAATTACTGAATTGCCTTGAGATGTCATTACCGCTACTGCATTCAGATTCACCAACATTGCAAACATAGATCTCTTTTTTGCTGCTAAGAAGCTGAAAGGAGTTTATTATAGCGCTGTTCTCATTATTCATAATAGAGGAGGCTGGATTACCCATTGAAAGCGTTTTTATTAAATCTTCAGCAATTTTTAATGTAACTGCAGCTTCTTTATCCTGCCTTGCCATTTTTGTGAGTTTTGGAATCCGATTTTCAAGGCTTTGTATATCTGCAAGCATAAGCTCCATTTTGATGATTTGGGCATCTTCAATTGGATTGACGCGGCCTTCAACATGCGTGACGTTTTCATCGTGAAAACACCGTAACATGTATATTATACAATCAACTTCTCGAATGTGTGCAAGGAATTGGTTACCCAAGCCTTCACCTTTACTTGCCCCTTTTACAAGACCAGCTATATCCACGAATTCAATATGTGTATAGAGAATTTTTTGAGAACCAGCAATTTTAGCTAATATACCTAATCTTTCATCAATAACTGAAACCGTTGCAATATTTGGCTCTATTGTGCAGAACGGATAATTTTCCGCAGCAGCAGTTAAGCTATTTGTTAGTGCGTTGAATAAAGTAGATTTTCCAACATTAGGAAGTCCTACTATGCCATATTTTTTTGTGCTCACAATATTTTTACAGAGTTAAGAAATTTGTCTTTATTATCCAGGAGGGCAAGGCATATATTTTGGGATATTTTCTGCAATATACCTGATATAATGGACAGTTGTTCTGCGTTGAATTTACTTAAAACATAATTCGATATATCTGTAAATTTAGGTTTTGAAATACCGATCCTCAACCTCCAATAATCAGCACCAACGTGTGCGTCTATAGATTTAATACCATTGTGCCCTGCGCTTCCTCCAGCAAATTTTAATTTTGTTTTGCCACATTCAATATCCATATCATCATAGATTACAAGAACATTTTGCGATGGTATTTTATAAAATGAAATAAATTCACCAACAGCTATACCAGAGCTATTCATATATGTTAATGGTTTTAGTAGTGATATTTTTTGCGAGTTTATAATACCGTTGCTCACTAGGGCCTTTTTTCGTGTTTTAAATTCATCAAAATTATATTCTTTGCAGATAAGATCAACTGCCGCAAAGCCAACGTTATGCCTTGTATTGTTATATTGTTCACCTATATTGCCCAGCCCTACTATTAAATACACTTTTTGAAGAATCGATTTGTAATTATATATTGAAAGTTATATAACCTTAAAATTAGTTCGTGTTAAATAATTTTATATAATGAGGCTTAGCTACCATACATATGATATACCAAAGAGCGTGGAAATTAGAGGTACTATCGCTGTAGATACTGAGGCAATGGGTTTGAGCTATACAACTAGGGATAGGTTATGTGTTGTACAGCTTTGCGATGCAAGTGGTAATGTGCATATAGTTCATTTTCCTGATCCAAAGTATGATGCCCCTGTTTTGAAATCACTTTTAGAAGATGAATCTAGGTTGAAGATCTTTCATTTTGCAAGGTTTGATGTTGGTATAATGTATAAGTATCTTGGTATAGAGACTAAAAATATATATTGCACAAAAATAGCATCCAGACTTTCAAGGACATACACAGAGGCGCATAGTCTTAAAGAGCTTTGCCAAGTATTATTAGGTGTCAGAATATCAAAACAACAGCAAACATCTGACTGGGGCACAGACGCTTTAACTGGCGAACAGATAGATTATGCAGCAAATGATGTGCTGCACTTGCATAATATTAAAGCGGAGCTAGATAAGCTACTGAAAAGGGAAGGTAGAAGTGCGATTGCAAAAAAGTGTTTCGAAGCAGTGATGACTAGAGCAATGCTTGATGCCATGGGATGGGATTCTATTGATATATTTGCGCACTGATATTTATATGGAAAGGGTTAGAATATCTGCTCACGATTATAACCTGTTACTGTTAAATAATTTTCGTGAGATGATGTTGTCTGAGCGTTTTGCATCTCAGCATACCGTGGTTGCATATGAATCTGATATTGAGCATTTTTTGTTATATGTAAAAGGTTTAAATAAGCATCTTAAAGATGTGATATTTCAGGATATAGAAGAGTACATATCCAAGATCTCAGACCTGAATCCAAGAAGTATCTCAAGGAAGATATCGGCGATAAAGCAATTTTTTTTATTTCTTGTTTCTGATGGTATATGCGCATTAAACCCAGCATCTAGGATAGAGGCACCAAAAAAGCCGACATCCCTGCCAAAGGCGCTTTCAAGGCTGAGTATAGAAAGGTTGCTTGAATGCGCAAAGAAGGATGTTTCGGAAAATGGTATAAGAACGAACGCAATCATCCAGATTCTATACTCAACTGGAATGAGGGTATCTGAGCTGCTTTCACTTAAACTAAATTCTATACAAAAAACAATTGTAAATTCAAAGGAAGTTAGATGCGTGGTGATCAAGGGTAAGGGGGAGAGGGAGAGGATGGCATTGCTGCATGAGGAGGCGTGTGAGGTATTAGATAGCTACATATTGGTCAGAAAGCGTTTTGTAAACGGCCAGCCATCAAGGTTTTTATTCGCATCCACAAATAAGCAAGGGAAGGCTACGCAATTAACTAGACAAAGGGTAGGTCAAATATTCAAGGAGCTTGCATTAAAATCCGGTATTGACCCATCAATAGTTTCGCCGCACAAGATCAGGCACTCCTTTGCGACACATATGTTAAAAAATGGAGCGAATATAAGAATAGTGCAGGAAATGCTTGGACATTCTGATATCTCCTCAACGCAAATATATATTAAGACAACCAATAAAGAATCTACAGACCTTGTTTTTGACAAGCATCCACTTTCGAAAATTACTACACAGAACAGAGATTGAGAGTGAAATGCATCTCTCAACTCGTTCTGCTGTTACGATATTAATATTTGTTTTTCGAGTGGTTGCATAAAGCCTTTTGCAGAGAGAAGATGCAGTGGTTAGTGCAGAATCACCTGGTTGTATGGCGTTTATCATCAAATATAGGCATAATTACCACCATCAGATTCTCTGCCATGATTCCCACCACCCATCACAAGCTGATCAGCTGCGCCAAGTTCTAATATAATTTTGTTTTTCATATTCATAATTAATAGAAGAGACAGTTAATTTATGATTCATAGGGTTGTCGCAAAAAGCGTTCTTCTAACTTAGCCCCAGTACCACCCATCACAAGCTGATCAGCAGAGCCAAGTTCTAATATAATTTTGTTTTTCATATGCATAATTTATAAAAAAATTTACCAATAAAAACCTAAAACATTTAAAATCAATGATCCGCAGGATGAATAAGCGCCTGGGCTACATTAATATAATATGAATGTTCTTGTTCTTCAAGTGATTATCTCATAAAAAGTGGTTGTCTTTTATAGAGGTCACCAAGTTATAGCGCATTGAATGCGCTATAACACGTTAGTAGCATTACTCTCCGCGGGAGCCATAGACACGGTTATTCTGAGACTCTGATTCGTCATCTCCACTACCCATCACAAGTGTATCAGCTGCGCCAAGTTCTAACACTTTAATTTTGTTTTTCATATTTATTTTTATTAAACAAAATAAATTATATTTTTATATAACAGCCAGAATCATCCATAGGCAGAATCATTTTTCGTAGATTCTGATTTAGTACCCCCATTACCCATAACAAGCTTATCAGCTGTCCCGAGTTCTAATACGTTAATTTTGTTTTTCATGTTAATTATTAAAAAATGCATAAATCATATAATTTTCCATATATTCGTGATTACCTTAATAGCTTAATGAGATAACTTTAATCTTCTCAATATCCCCACCTTACCAGCACAAGCGGAGTTGGGTTCTAATGCTACTCCTTAATTGATGATAACTGGCCGCCCTGTGCTTCTGACGCACTTCCAGTGTCGCCCATCACCAATACATCAACAGAGCCGAGCTCTAATACTTCAATTCTGTTTTTCATATTCGTTACCAATAAAAACATTTGAAATTAATGGCACACAGGATCAATAGCTGCCTTGCGCCACTAATTCATATAACATATATGAATATCCTTATTCTTCAAGATGTTGTATCAAAAAAGCTAGGAAGCCTTTTATAGAAAAGCTACCACGCTGTAGCATAGTTAGTATAGGTTTAGATATATAGACTTAAACTACTTAAACTGAGTATCACTACATGATAAAAACATGAATCTTATAATTAATATGGTTCAGGGAAAAACCGCCCTTCTAGCTTAGCTCCAGTACTACAC
>NZ_JAJBJB010000045.1 GCF_021811845.1 Candidatus Cyrtobacter zanobii
CGTATAACGCATTGGCAGAGCAGGCCACTATCTCATCAAGCGGGATCAATAAAATATCATTCAAAAATGATAGGATTGCTCAGGTCATAGGTAATGCTGGTGATTATACACTCAAGTCTGATAATACGAGAGGTGAGATATACTTGATAAGTAACCTACCTATCGGTGATAGCTTTGCTTTAACCGTGATTAGCGAAAAAGGAGTATCAAAAGAGTTACATCTGACAATTCGTGATAGCAAAGAACCAACATCACTTATACTTTCATATGTTCCCAAAAAGGCCTTAAAAAAGCATATAATAGAGCCAACCCTCAAAGAGAAAGTAGCCTCTCTTTTAAAGAATATAGCAAACAATAGCCAAAACATAAAATTCTCACAAGCTGAGTATATACCGAATGTATTACCTCAAGGTAAAATCAGGATTACCAAGCTATCCAGATATTTTGGAAAAGTAACCAAGATAGAAAAATATGATTTTCAGGACAATGCCTTAACCCTCAAAGAGATTAGTAAGTTATTCAGAAATAATATAGCCGTTGCTATCCACAAGAATTCTATATACGTAGTTTATGATAGATTTTAGTAAATTTGATGCAAAAAAGCTACTGAAGTCAAAGCTTCTGATGGTATCAATAATATTATCGGTAATCATCTTGATTGTATTGCTACTTTCTTTAGAGCCCTCTTCTAATCAGGCCAGAGTAAAAAAAGAACCCATGACCATTAAAGCTACAGAGGTTAGTGACGATGAGATGTGGAGGGCTGCGCTAGAAAACAGAATCAAGGACCAAAAATCCTCATTAGATCAAAAGCTAAGCGATACAAGTAGTGCCATTCAATCGCAGCTTCAAGACATACAGAAAGATGTAACATCATTTGACGAAAGAAAGAAAATCAATGAGCTTAATACCAAAATAGATATTCTCACTAGCGAAATAGCAAATTTAAGGAGCTCAAAAGACCCAATCCAAAATAGTAAAGCATCCGAAATAAGCCAGTACGTACTTGCTCTAGAGAATGCAAAGAACTCAAAGCATTACCAGCCAATTAAAACAGTAGAAAACTATATACCAGCAGGAAGCTTTGCAAAAGCTGTGCTTTTATCTGGGATAGATGCATCAACATCCCTAACTGCGGCACGTGATCCAGAACCAGTATTAATACGTATAACGGATCATGGTACGTTACCACGAAAATTCAAAAGCGATTTAAAAGACTGTCACTTAATCTGCGCTGCATATGGCGATCTTTCAAGCGAGAGGGTCAAAATCAGACTTGAGAAGCTATCGTGTACGGAAGTTACAACAGGAGAGATCATAGAAACAGAAGTAGCGGGATTTGTAACTGGGGAAGATGGAAGACAGGGGGTTAGAGGAGAAGTAGTTTCTACAGAAGGAAGATTGCTTGCAAATAGCTTTGTGGCTGGTACTTTATCTGGCTTATCAAGTGCTTTTACAGCTAAAGACAAAAGCATATCCATAGTTCAAGACAGTGTAGAGAACATCAAAAAACTCACGAGCCCTGAGTGGAAAGATACAATGAAGGAATCTATAGCCAAGGGTGGGGCAAGTAGCATGGAAATGCTGTCGCAATATTATATAGAAAGAGCCGAGAGTTTGCAGCCCATCATACAAGTTGGAGCGGGTAGGAAGGTAGATGTGATTTTTACAGAGGGTGTATATTTTGGCACGTCTGAGATTAAAAAGGCTCTTTCTAAAAAAAGAGATAGCCAGATCAAAGAAAAAACAGATGAAGTTTTAAGGTAATTGATTATGAAGCCAGTAATGATACTTTTGATCAGTTTTCTCCTAGGTGGATGCTTTTCTGTATATAAAGATACATTTAATTGCAAATCCAGGCCAGGAATTGGCTGCGAATCTGTGACTATGGTAAATGAGCTTGTAGATGAAGAGCAATTAGATGAATTTACTGAAAAGCAGCAAAAACAAGATTGCAAAAAATGTAATAAATCTCATCAAGCCTCCATAGAACACACCATTCAACCTCAAAAAGAGATGAGGGTTTTATTTTCTGGGGATGAAGAAATACTTATAAACTAATATGAAAACTTTAAGGCGTATTTTTGGCAACACCATAGATATAAGCGAGGTGCTAGAAGATATGCGCGGCAATCCTAATCCCAAATCCAAGCTTTTTCCTTATAGAATATACGATAAAGAGACATATTATCTAGAAGAGGATGATATAGAAATGGAAGGCATCATCTTTGAATGTGACCCACTGGTTGGAATAGATGAGTCAATCTATAAACAAATATCATATCTCTTTGATGAAGAGTTGCCTCAAGATGGAATCATAGAGGTATTGCTTCTTGCAAGCGATAATATAGAAGAGCCACTTAATAAATGGAGCGCGAAAAGAACAAGCCAAAATCCACTACTCAGCCAGCTTGCAAAGGATCGGTTGGAGTTTTGCATGCAAAATAGCTCAAAGATGCGAAACTACAGGTTATTTTTTTCCTATTCTGCCAAAAAAATAAGTGACTTTAGAGGGAGATTTGAGACATTTTTAGAGTCTTTAGGTCTCAATCCTAGGTCCTTAGGGCCTACAAAGTTTTTGGCACTATTAAGAGAGCTAATTGATTATCCATGTCAAAACAACAAGGAATATGATGATCAAATTTATATATCTGATCAACTTCCAAACACCTCAAATCCAATAGTATTTGATAAAGACGGCGTCAAAAATGAAGAGTATATAACAAGGTGTTATGAGATTGAACATTTTGCGCCCGCTTTTAGTATAGGGTATTTTATAAATCTGTTAGAGATACAGGCTCGATTTGCAGTCTGCTATACAATAGAGAACAAATTTAAAAGCTATAAACAAGAATATTTCAGAAAGAAGGGGGAGGTCGTAATAAAGCAAGGAATATTAGGTCACTTCAATAGAACTCTAGAAGAGGAGAGTAAAGAATGGAATCACATAATACAAAACAATCTTAAAAACAGGGAGCGTTTTCTGCAATCTTCAATGATTATCATGCTGACATCTAAAGCGGGGGGTATTGAGAGATCTGAACGGGCCTTAAATAGCATATGGAGACAAAACAATTTCATCCTTAAGCGATTGGATTATTTTCACCTGCCAGCACTTCTTAGTATGTGCCCATTTATGCACCAAACAACACTTGGGCAAAAGATATTCAAGCTAATGAATATAACAAGAACGTGCCTCTCTAGCCAGCCCAAAGCACTGCTTCCAATTCAGGGGGAATTTAAAGGAAGTAGCGGCATAATGCTAACAGGAAGATGCGGTCAGCTATTTAGTTGGAATAATTTTGAAAGAGGAAACAACTATAATGTATGTGTAGTTGGAGAATCTGGCTCTGGAAAATCAGTATTTTTGCAAGAGCTGGTAACCACCCACCTCGCACTTGGTGCAAAAGTGTTTGTTGTAGATATAGGTCGCTCATTTGAAAAGACCTGCAAACTGCTTGGTGGAAATTTTCTATCATTTGGCTTTAAATCAGAATTTTCCCTCAATCCCTTCATCAATATAACAGAAGAGCTTGCTCAAGATTCTTTAGGCTATATAAAGACCATAATAGCAAAGATGGCAGCTCCAAAAGCAGGAACTGTTGATATTGAAGATGCCACAATAGCATCTTCCTTAAGCGAGATGTGGGAATTATATGGCAGAGAATCTAGCATAGATAAACTGGCGCAGATACTAAGTACCAAGGGAGGCACTGGCCAAAAAATAGCAACAATGCTCTTTGATTTTACAAGCAAAGGAAATTATGGGAGATTTTTCTCTGGTAATAATAGCATTAAGTTTACCAACCAATTTACGGTCCTAGAGTTTGAGGAGCTCAGAGAACAGCCAGCTCTTGGTGGGGTTATTATGCAGATGCTTGCTGTTCAAATTGTACAGCAAGTTTATCTTGGAGACAGAAGCCAGAAGTTTATCATACTATTTGATGAAGCTTGGTATGCGCTTGAGAATTTCCCAAACTTCTTAGCTTCCATGGCAAGAACTGTCAGAAAGTATAACGGAGCCCTAGTTCTTGGAACTCAAAGCCTGAAGAATTTCTATGATGGCGATGGTGTAAGAATGAGTGTCATGGAAAACAGTGCATGGCGAGTACTGCTTCGTCAAAGTGGAGAATCCAGAGAAGCTCTTGCCAAAATGGGATTGTCACAAGCGCTAGGAGAGTCTGTGAGGGGGCTTGTGACAGCAAGAGGAGAATACTCAGAGTGCTTGATCTATAACGCAGACAATAACTTTTTTGTAGCAAGGCTTATGTTAGATAAATTTTCGCAAGTTCTATACTCCTCAGATCCTGCCATATTTAGTAGAGTTAAGAGCTATTTAGACAGTGGAATGGAAACTAAGGAGGCAATTGAGAGAGTAGTTGATGAGTTATAAGCTATGAAACGGTATAATAATAAGTATGGATATAACAATAAGAGTGATGTTAATCACTATAGCATCAATAAATTTGCCGTTTTAATAATTGGAATATTAATTGGAATCTTAGTAATTACCGTATTTAATCGATATAAAAAGAATGCAATTCCAGTAGATGAGAAACAAGCATTACGAAGAAGAGAAAATGAGGTTCAGCAACATCTGAAGACATTGCGGGCTGGAAGAGAAGAATTTGAGCAAAGCTTTATAAGGGCTCAAGAGCAGCGAAAACAATTTAGCGATGAGATAACAAGAATTGGAGAGGAGCGACTTAAGGCATTTAATGAATTTAAGGTATTTGGTTTAAGCAAGGAGAGAGAAAAGCTTAGAGACGAGGAGTTATTAGAGCTTAAAAAGCAATATCAAGATATTTTGGGTGATGAAAAATGAAGCATTTATTATTCATTGTCTCTATTTTGAGCACCTCAATTAGTTATGGGATGAATGAGGATATTTCGCAACATCCATGGCATAGAGAGGATGTGATTGAGCAATCCATAGAGTGCATTTTAAACAGCAAATGTAACAACCCAAACACAACACCCCAAAAAGAATTAGCGGTGCTATTGAATAATATCATAAGTATTAAAAATCGAATTGCACAAAGGGTGAGTCATGGATTAGAAAATGCAGACAAAATACTCAAAAGCAGTACTTTATTAGCAGTAGCGATCAAATTAGAATCGCAATGTAATGCGCTACAAGCGCAAGAGGATCTTAGAACGTTAAAGCAAGAGGATATACTACTACTAATCAGCTCAATTAAAGAGGAGTATAAGCATATATATGCATTATATCAGGATAGTCATTATATACAGGGAGAAGCTTTTTTATTGGGTTTAGCAATATCAGAATATGATATTGCTAGGGAGCGATTTATCACAAGATTTGATATGCAAACTAGAGCAGATACAAAATTTCTCAGTCAAGCAGGGCCATGGCGTGAACGTCTCCTCTTATGGAGATCGGAACTGATTGATTTGGTGGATGGGTATCGTATTGCTGGCAATAGCTACAAACAGCAAATAGAAGATGTTGGTACTAAATTGATTAATCTTTACCAAATACTTGAATCTATGGAGCGTCGTGTATTCTGGCCCTCATTTGGAAGTGGGCAATATTATCAGCATCAAAAAAAGAGGCTGCTCTCTGAATTACAACAAGAATACAGTGATATTTTAGGTACAAAATGATGCATAGATTGAATAAATTTTATTGCGCTTTGATTGGATTTACTCTCGGAATGTTCGTCATTTTAGCTTTGCGCGAGCATATTCCAGCACTCAGAAAGATTCAGGAAATTAAATATGCTTATGTGAATATTGATACTATAATCCAGGATATTTCGAGCCATATAGCACAAAAAGAATATTCAACTGATGAGGTCAAGAAAAAGATCGAGGAATATAGAATGCTCTTTTTAAAAAGAGCTCAAGGATACAGCGAGCTTTACGGTGTTGTGGTTATAAGCGAGCCCAAGGTTATAGCTGGTATTCCAGATATCACAGAGAAATTCCTATTAAAGCAAAATGAATAAACCAGCCCTCATATTAATTCTAACATTTTTTGCTAATTTAGCACATTGCAAAGACTTTGGAACATATGGGACCATATTTAGCATTACAGAAGAAGACCTAATTGCAAATTTACAAGAGAAGTATAAAAAACTAAAAGAATCTGGGGAGCTAGATAATGAGCTGAAAAAATACCAATCAGAGATTAAAAATCAGATAAAAAGACCCAGGGCGATATCTGGAATCACCAAGGTGACCAAGGAAAGCTATAGAGAATTTGATCCTACAATGGAACTTACTGAAGATATCTTCGTTCCAACAGATCGAAACAATATAGAGCCAAAATTATTATATGCCAAAGGTACCAAGATAAATCCACTAGATTATATCGAATTTGATGAGCCGTTAGTATTTATTGATGGTGATGATAAGAATCAAGAAGAGTTTGCAATGAGTTATTTTAGGGCAAACAACAAAAGTAAAATTCTACTAATCAATGGACTGCCAGGATTCAAACATACAGAAAGCGGAGATTATTATTACTATTTTGATCAGGGGGGAATTTATTGCAAGAAATTTGGCATTAGCAAAGTGCCATCCATTGTAAGTCAGAAAGACGGACAAAAGACCCTTACTATTCATGAAGTGTTTTTAGGTAAGCAGCATGAGTAGATTGATTTTAATATTAGTAATACTCTTAAGTGGTATTCTTGCAAAAGGTGAATGTAATGGTAAGTTCCTAAATCCTATTACTGATATATGTTGGAGCTGCGTATTTCCAATTACAATTGGCGGTATAGAGCTTGCAAAAAGCGAACATTTTAAGGATACAGAAAACCCAATCTCTCCCGTATGCGCGTGCAAAAAGGAGGGGGCTATAGTACCAACACCTGGTATTACAATAGGCTTTTGGGAGCCCATACGAGTTGTTGAAGTGGTAAGAGACCCTTACTGTCTTGTTTCTCTTGGCGGGCTATCTGTAGGAGACGGCCTTGAAAAAGGGGGTTATAAACACACAAGAGAGGCATCAGGAAAATCAAGTAAGGCATACTATCATATACATTATTATGTATATCCACTTATTGCGGTCTTAAATCTAGTCAGTGACTTAGGGTGTATGGATATTTCAAGTTTTGATCTTGCATATATGAGTGAGCTTGACCCATCTCATTCAAGTGATAAGCTCTCAAGCCTCCTTAATCCAGAGGTTTTTCTATTAAACAACATAATAGCACATTCGGCCTGTAGTGCAGAATGTGTATATACAAGCGCATCAGGTGAGCCTCTAGATTACTTATTTTGGTGCTCAGGTTGCCAAGGTAGTATGTATCCAATCCAGGGGCATACTGCTAATCACATTGGCGGTGTACAAACAAGTAGTTTACTTGCTGCAAGGATGCTTGCCAAGCTCCATAAAAGTGGGCTGGCGCGTAAAACAACTACTAATTCTATTGGATCAGAGCTTTGCCATGGAAGTTATACTCCAAGGCTTCCAAAGAGCCAGTATAGATTGCAAATGACATATCCAAGAGCAAATGTATCAGGGAAATATTCATGTAATCCAATTGGAGTATTTGATGGCTTTTTCTCTTCTGGTAGAGAATTTCCATACCTTGGAGAAGATTTTGTATACATGATATGGCGCAAGAGAAATTGTTGTTTTTTATGAAGGTATGAATGTTTTTATAAAAATAATACTGTTTTTTATAGTATCGATTCCAGTATGTGCAATAGACATATCTACGTTTCAAAAACCAAACCAGGATATGGTGCATTTTACTGAACAGCTTATGAAGCAAGATATTCAGAATCCTAATAATAAATTAGATAGCCCAAATCTTAAAGAGCATGTTGTAAACGGTGATTCAAAGCTTTACGTTTTTGTGAGTTTTGCTATGGGTGATCAATCAATTAGTCAGATCATAACATCTGCTAAGAAGTATGGAGCTACAGTTGTCTTAAGAGGCTTATACAAAAATAGTATGAGAGAGACCATAGCTAAACTTGCTGATGCAGCAGGGATTATTATAGATCCAGCATTATTTGAAAAATACACCGTTACTTCGGTGCCAACATTTATACTGTGTAATGAGGATAAGTTCGATGTTTTAAGAGGTAATGTAAGTATTAAATTTGCCCTAGAGCAATTTGTAAGCTCTGGTGATCTAAAAGAATATGCAAAAAGCCGATTATGATTAAATTTTTTGTATTGATGATTATTAGTATCTCAAATGTTGGTTATAGCGCAGATAATGAATCTAGGCCTGATATAGACGCATTTGCAAATGAGCAGCTCAATTTAATGCAATCTACTGTACGGGACGAAAAAAAAGTCAAACTTTATCATAATGACGTCTTCAACAATCAGAAAGCAGATCTCTTTGATAAATC
>NZ_JAJBJB010000046.1 GCF_021811845.1 Candidatus Cyrtobacter zanobii
CGTATAACGCATTGGCAGAGCAGGCCACTATCTCATCAAGCGGGATCAATAAAATATCATTCAAAAATGATAGGATTGCTCAGGTCATAGGTAATGCTGGTGATTATACACTCAAGTCTGATAATACTAGAGGTGAGATATACTTGATAAGTAACCTACCTATCGGTGATAGCTTTTCTTTAACTGTTATTAGCGAGAAAGGAGTGTCAAAAGAGCTACGTCTGACAATTCGTGATAGCAAAGAGCCAACATCGCTTATACTTTCTTATGTTCCCAAAAAGGCCTTAAAAAAGCATATAATAGAGCCAACCCTCAAAGAGAAAGTAGCCTCTCTTTTAAAGAATATAATAAGCAATCACCAAAACATAAAATTCTCACAAGCTGAGTATATACCGAATGTATTACCTCAAGATAAAATAAAGATTACAAAGCTATCCAGATATTTTGGAAAAGTAACCAAAGTAGAAAAGTATGATTTTCAAGAAAATACTCTAACCCTCAAAGAGATTAGTAAGTTATTCAGAAATAATATAGCCGTTGCTATCCACAAGAATTCTATATACGTAGTCTATGATAGATTTTAGTAAATTTGATGCAAAAAAGCTACTGAAGTCAAAGCTTCTGATAGTATCAATAATATTATCGGTAATCATCTTGATTGTATTGCTACTTTCTTTAGAGCCCTCTTCTAATCAGGCTAAAGTAAAAAAAGAACCCATGACCATTAAAGTTACAGAAGTTAGTGACGATGAGATGTGGAGAGCTGCGCTAGAAAACAGAATCAAGGACCAAAAATCTTCATTAGATCAAAAACTCAGTGATACAAGTAGTGCCTTTCAATCGCAGCTTCAAGACATACAAAGAGATGTAACATCGTTTGATGAAAGAAAGAAAATCAATGAGCTGAATACAAAAATAGATATTCTCACCAACGAAATAGCAAATTTAAAGAGCTCAAAAGATCCAATCCAAAATAGCAAAGCATCTGAAATAAGTCAGCACGTGCTTGCTTTAGAGAACGCAAAGAACTCAAAGCATTACCAGCCAATTAAAACAGTAGAAAACTATATACCAGCAGGAAGCTTTGCAAAAGCTGTGCTTTTATCTGGGATAGATGCATCAACATCCCTAACTGCGGCGAGAGATCCAGATCCAGTACTAATACGTATAACAGATCATGGCACATTACCCAGAAAATTCAAAAGCGACCTTAAGGATTGTCACTTAATCTGCGCTGCATATGGCGATCTTTCAAGCGAAAGAGTTAAAATCAGACTTGAGAAGCTATCCTGTACGGAAGTTACCACAGGAGAGATCATAGAAACAGAAGTAGCGGGATTTGTAACTGGGGAAGATGGAAGACAAGGAGTTAGAGGAGAGGTGGTTTCTACAGAAGGAAGATTGCTTGCAAATAGCTTTGTGGCTGGTACTTTATCTGGCTTATCAAGTGCTTTTACAGCTAAAGACAAAAGCATATCCATAGTTCAAGACAGTGTAGAGAACATCAAAAAACTCACGAACCCAGAGTGGAAAGATACAATGAAGGAATCTATAGCCAAGGGTGGAGCAAGCAGCATGGAAATGCTATCGCAATATTATATAGAAAGAGCCGAGAGCTTGCAGCCCATCATACAAGTTGGAGCGGGCAGGAAGGTAGATGTGATTTTTACAGAGGGTGTATATTTTGGTACGTCTGAGATTAAAAAAGCTCTTTCTAAAAAAAGAGATAGCCAGATCCAAGAAAAAACAGATGAGGTGTTAAGGTAGTTAATTATGAAGCCAATAATCATACTTCTTATCAGTTTTCTCCTAGGTGGATGCTTTTCTGTATATAAAGATACATTTAATTGTAAATCCAAGCCAGGAATTGGCTGCGAATCTGTGACTATGGTAAATGAGCTTGTAGATGAAGAGCAATTAGATGAATTTACTGAAAAGCAGCAAAAACAAGATTGCAAAAAATGTAATAAATCTCATCAAGTCTCCATAGAACACACCATTCAACCTCAAAAAGAGATGAGGGTTTTATTTTCTGGGGATGAAGAAATAATTATAAAATAATATGAAAACTTTAAGGCGTATTTTTGGCAAAGCAATAGATATAAGCGAGGTGCTAGAAGATATGCGCGGCAATCCTAATCCCAAATCCAAGCTTTTTCCTTATAGAATATACGATAAAGAGACATATTATCTCGAAGAAGACGATATAGAAATGGAAGGCATCATCTTTGAATGTGACCCATTGGTGGGAATAGATGAGTCAATCTATAAACAAATATCATACCTATTTGATGAAGAATTGCCCCAAGATGGGATCGTAGAGGTATTACTTCTTGCAAGCGATAATATAGAAGAGCCGCTTAACAAGTGGAGCGCAAAAAGAACAAGCCAAAATCCACTGCTGAGCCAACTTGCAAAAGATCGGTTGGAGTTTTGTATGCAAAATAGCAAAAGCTCAAAGATGCGAAACTATAGGTTATTTTTTTCATATTCGGCTCCAAAAATAAGTGATTTTAGAGGGAGATTTGAGACATTTTTAGAGTCTTTAGGTCTCAATCCTAGGTTCTTAGGGCCTACAAAGTTTTTGGCATTATTAAGAGAGCTCATTGATTATCCATGTCAAAATAACAAAGAATACGATGATCAAGTTTATATATCTGATCAACTTCCAAACACCTCGAATCCAATAGTATTTGATAAAGATGGTGTCAAAAATGAAGAATATGTCACAAGGTGTTATGAAGTTGAGCATTTTGCCAAAGCTTTTAGTATAGGGCATTTTATAAATCTTTTAGAGATACAGGCGCGATTTGCAGTCTGCTATACAATAGAGAACAGATTTAAAAGCTATAAACAAGAATATTTCAGAAAGAAGGGTGAGGTTGTAATAAAGCAAGGAATATTAGGTCATTTCAATAGGACTTTAGAGGAAGAGAGCAAAGAGTGGAATCATATAATACAAAACAATCTTAAGAACAGGGAGCGTTTTCTACAATCTTCAATGATTATAATGCTGACATCTCAAGCAGAGGCCATTGAAAAATCTGAACAGGTCTTAAATAGCATATGGAGGCAAAACAACCTCATCCTTAAGCGATTGGATTATTTTCACCTGCCAGCACTTCTTAGTATGTGTCCATTTATGCACCAAACGACCCTTGGGCAAAAGATATTCAAGCTAATGAATATAACAAGAACGTGTCTTTCCAGTCAGCCCAAAGCACTGCTTCCAATTCAGGGGGAATTTAAAGGAAGTAGCGGCATAATGCTAACAGGAAGATGCGGGCAGCTATTTAGTTGGAATAACTTTGAAGGAGGGAACAACTATAATGTATGCGTAGTTGGAGAATCTGGTTCTGGTAAATCAGTATTTTTGCAAGAGTTGGTAACAACGCACCTTGCACTTGGTGCAAAAGTGTTTGTTGTAGATATAGGCCGCTCTTTTGAAAAAACATGCAAACTGCTTGGTGGAAATTTTCTATCATTTGGCTTTAAATCAGAATTTTCCCTCAATCCCTTTATCAATATAACAGAAGAGCTTGCTCAAGATTCTTTAGGCTATATAAAGACCATAATAGCAAAGATGGCAGCTCCAAAAGCTGGAACTATCGATATTGAAGATGCCACAATAGCATCTTCCTTAAGTGAGATGTGGGAATTATATGGCAGAGAATCTAGCATAGATAAATTAGCGCAAATACTAAATACCAAGGGTGAGACTGGCCAAAAGATAGCAACAATGCTCTTTGATTTTACAAGCAAAGGAAATTATGGGCGATTTTTCTCTGGTAATAATAGCATTAAGTTCACCAACCAATTTACGGTACTAGAGTTTGAGGAGCTCAGGGAGCAGCCAGCTCTTGGTGGGGTTATTATGCAGATGCTTGCTGTTCAAATTGTACAGCAAGTCTATCTTGGGGACAGAAGCCAGAAGTTCATCATACTATTTGATGAAGCTTGGTATGCGCTTGAGAATTTCCCAAACTTTTTAGCCTCTATGGCAAGAACCGTCAGGAAATATAACGGAGCCCTAGTTCTTGGAACTCAAAGCCTGAAGAATTTCTATGGTGGCGATGGCATAAGAATGAGTGTCATGGAAAACAGTGCATGGCGAGTACTGCTTCGTCAAAGTGGGGAATCAAGAGAGGCTCTTGCCAAAATGGGATTATCACAAACGCTAGGAGAGTCTGTGAGGTCGCTTGTAACGGCAAGGGGGGAATACTCAGAGTGCTTGATCTATAACGCAGACAATAATTTTTTTGTAGCAAGGCTTATATTAGATAAATTTTCGCAAGTTCTATACTCCTCAGATCCTGCAATATTTAGTAGAGTGAAACATTACCTAGACGGCGGTATGGAGACTAAGGAGGCAATTGAGAGAGTAGTTGATGAGTTATAAGCTATGAAACAGTATAATAATAAGTATTATAATGGGTATAACAATAAGAGTGATGTCAATCAATATAGCATCAATAAATGTGCCGTTTTAATAATTGGAATATTAATTGGAATACTGGTAATTACCGTATTGAATCGATATAAAAAGGATGCAATTCCAGTAGATAAGAAACAAGAATTACTAAGAGTAGAAAAAGAGGTTCAGCAACATCTGAAGACATTGCGGGCCGGAAGAGAAGAATTTGAGCGAAGCTTTATAAGAGCTCAAGAGCAGCGAAAGCAATTTAGCGATGAGATAACAAGAATTGGAGAGGAGCGACTTAAGGCGTTTAATGAATTTAAGGTATTTGGTTTAACCAAGGAGAGAGAAAAGCTTAGAGATGAGGAGTTATTAGAGCTTAAAAAGCAATATCAAGATATTTTGGGTGATGAAAAATGAAGCATTTGTTATTCATTGTCTCTATTTTGAGCACCTCAATTAGTTATGGGATGAATGAGGATATTTCGCAACATCCGTGGCATAGGGAGGATGTGATTGAGCAATCCATAGAGTGCATTTTAAACAGCAAATGTGACAACTTAAACACAACACCTCCAAAAGAATTGGTTGTATTATTGAGTAATATCATAGGTATTAAAAATCGAATTGCACAAATAGTGAGACATGGATTAGAAAAGATAGATAAAACGCTGAAAAATCCTAATTTATTAGCAACAGTGATCAAATTAGAATCTCAATGTAATGCGCTACAAGCGCAAGAGGATCTTAGAATATTAAAACAAGAGGATATACTACTACTAATCAGCTCAATCAAAGAAGAGTATAAGCGTATGTACGCATTATATATGGATAGTCATTATATACAGGGAGAAGCTCTTTTATTAGGTTTAGCAATATCAGAATATGACATTGCCAGGGAACGATTTATCACAAGATTCGATATGCAAACTAGAGCAGACACAAAATTTCTCAGTAAAGCAGGGCCATGGCGTGAACGTCTCCTTTTATGGAGATCGGAACTGATTGATTTGGTGGACGGGTATCGTATTGCTGGCAATAGCTACAAACGGCAAATAGAAGATGTTGGTACTAAATTAATTACTCTTTACCAAATACTTGAGTCTATGGAGCGTCGTGTATTCTGGCCTCCATTTGGAAGTGGGCAATATTATCAGCATCAAAAAAAGAGGCTGCTCTCTGAATTACAACAAGAATACAGCGATATTTTAGGTAAAAAATGATGAGTGGATTGAACAAATTTCATTGCACCTTAATTGGATTCACTCTTGGAATGTTTATCGTTTTAGCTTTGCGCGAACATATTCCGGCACTCAGAAAGATTCAGGAAATTAAATATGCTTATGTGAATATCGATACTATAATCCAGGATATTTCGAGTCATATAGCGCAAAAAGAATATTCAACTGATGAGGTTAGGAAAAAGATCGAAGAATATAGAATGCTCTTTTTAAAACAAGCTCAAGAATACAGCGAGCTTTATGGTGTTGTGGTTATAAGCGAGCCTAAGGTGATAGCTGGCATTCCAGATATCACAGAGAAATTCCTATTAAAGCAAAATGAATAAAAGTGCTTGTATATTATTCCTCATCCTATTTGCCCATTTAGCACATTCCAAAGATTTTGGAACATATGGGACTATATTTAGTATTACAGAAGAAGACCTAATTGCAAATTTACAAGAGAAGTATCAAAAACTAAAAGAATCTGGGGAGCTAGACAATGAGCTCAAAAAATACAGCTCTGAGATTAAAAATCAGATCAAAAGACCTAAAGCAATACCTGGAGTCGTGAAAGTAACTAAGGAGAGTTATAGAGAATTTGACCCTACAATAGAGCTTGCTGAAGACATCTTTGTACCAACAGATCGAAATAATATAAGACCAAAGTTATTATATGCCAAAGGCGCCAAGATAAATCCACTAGATTATATGGAATTTGATGAGCCGTTAGTATTTATTGATGGTGATGATAAGAGCCAAGAAGAGTTTGCAATAGGTTATCTTAAAGCAAACAACAAGAGTAAAATTCTCCTAATCAACGGGCTGCCAGGACTCAAACATACAGAAAGCGGAGATTATTATTACTATTTTGATCAGGGCGGAATCTATTGCAAGAAATTTGGCATTAGCAAAGTGCCATCCATTGTAAGTCAGAAAGACGGACAAAAGACCCTTACTATTCATGAAGTGTGCTTAGGTAAACAGCATGAGTAGATTGATTATAATACTAACAATACTCTTAAGTAGTACTCTTGCAAAAAGTGAATGTAATGGTAAGTTCCTAAATCCTATTACTGATATATGTTGGAGCTGCGTATTTCCAATTACGATTGGCGGTATAGAGCTTGCAAAAAGCGAACATTTTAAGGATACGGAAAATCCAATATCTCCCGTATGCGCATGCAAAAAGGATGGAGCCATAGTACCAACACCTGGTATTACAATAGGCTTTTGGGAACCTATACGAGTTGTTGAAGTGGTAAGGGACCCTTACTGTCTTGTTTCCCTTGGCGGGCTATCAGTAGGAGATGGTCTTGAAAAGGGGGGGTATAAACACACCAGAGAAACATCAGGCAAATCAAGTAAGGCATACTATCACATACATTACTACGTATACCCACTTATTGCGGTCTTAAATCTAGTTAGTGATTTAGGATGTATGGATATCTCAAGTTTTGATCTTGCATATATGAGCGAGCTTGACCCATCTCATTCCAGTGACAAGCTCTCAAGCCTGCTTAATCCTGAAGTCTTTCTATTAAATAACGTAATAGCACATTCGGCTTGTAGTGCAGAATGCGTATATACAAGTGCATCAGGTAAGCCCCTTGATTACTTATTTTGGTGCTCAGGTTGCCAAGGTAGTATGTATCCAATCCAGGGGCATACTGCTAATCACATTGGCGGTGTACAAACAAGCAGTCTGCTTGCTGCAAGAATGCTGGCAAAGCTCCATAAAAGTGGTCTTGCGCGTAAAACAACTACCAATTCTATTGGATCAGAGCTTTGCCATGGAAGTTATACTCCAAGGCTTCCAAAGAGCCAGTATAGATTACAAATGACATATCCAAGAGCGAATGTATCAGGGAAATATTCATGTAATCCAATTGGAATGTTTGATGGATTTTTCTCTTCTGGTAGAGAGTTTCCATACCTGGGAGAAGATTTTGTATATATGATATGGCGCAAGAGAAACTGTTGTTTTTTATGAAAGTATGAATGTTTTTATAAAAATAATACCGTTTTTTATGATATCAATAGGCGCAGTAGACGTATCTACATTTCAAAAGCCAAACCAAGATATGGTGCATTTTACAGAGCAGCTTATAAGGCAAGATACTCATGAGCCTCATAACGAATCAGATACTCAAAATCTTAAAGAGCATGTTAGCGATGCAAAATTCTACGTTTTTGTGAGTTTTGCTATGGGCGAACAATCAATTAATCAAATAGTCAAATCTGCCAAGAGGCATGGGGCCACAATTGTCTTAAGAGGCTTATACAAAAATAGTATGAGAGAGACCATAGCTAAACTTGCTGATGCAGCAGGCATTATTATAGATCCAACGTTATTTGAAAAATACACCGTTACTTCGGTGCCAACATTTATACTATGTAACGAGGATAAGTTCGATGTTTTAAGAGGCAATGTAAGTATTAAATTCGCCCTAGAGCAATTTGCAAGCTCTGGTGATCTAAAAGAATATGCAAAAAGCAGATTATGATTAAATTTTTGATTATGATGATGATTATCTCAAATGTTGGTTATAGCGCAGATAATGAATCTGATATAGACGCATTTGCAAATGAGCAGCTCAATTTAATGCAATCTACTGTACGGGACGAAAAAAAAGTCAAACTTTATCATAATGACGTCTTCAACAATCAGAAAGCAGATCTCTTTGATAAATC
>NZ_JAJBJB010000047.1 GCF_021811845.1 Candidatus Cyrtobacter zanobii
TAATAACCGATTGTGATTGCTATCTTTTAAATACTTTTCGTAAATTTCAGGATATTCTTTCTTAAACATTTGAGTATCAAATCGTTTAGAATTAACTATTGACCATTTTGCAAGCTCATCGCCTGAAATATCTGTCATCTTTCCATGATTACCTAAAAAATCTGCTATCTGTGCCTTTAGCTCGTCTTCTAATTTCTCACATTCACTCATTTTGGCTCTCACTTCATGTAAGCTTGCTATTTTAGAGCAAATTTCAGAGTCTGCCACGCAGCAACTTTCTTGTGCGATTTGGTTGTATTTTCGCTTGACATCTTCAAATGTTCTAATAGGTGGAAATATCTGTTTTTTTACGTAATTATGCCAAAAATCAATGCATTTATCTTCTATTTTTGCCTCCAAGTCCCTATCTGGATAATACCTATATATCTTGATATCAATATCTGGCTCTTTACCAAATTTAACTAAGTCTGCAAGGTAAGCCATGGCCGATTTGCTCTCAATTAAAACTGGAATATCAACATATTTTGGCTTTATAATATTGGAATAGTGAGAGCTTTGAGTATAATATTCAATTGGTATAGCTTCAATATCATCACCCCAATCTTTCTTAATCGATGAGGTTTTAGCCTCCACTACGATATTCTCTGATTCAACATAGCCATCTATATTTGCCAGCAAAAAGTCATGCTTATCATGCTTTATAGTCTCTTTACTAATTACATTATTGCCAGTTATCTCTTTGTATTTCTTTAAAATAAGTGATTCCAATATGTTGCCTTGCTCTAGTTGTGGCTTTGCTTGTAAAAGTTCTTCCTCTTGCATTGCTATTGGATCACCAAGTTTACTAAGGTATAAATCAACAGCGGTTTTATATCGGCTTACCCCCAAAATTGCGGCAACATCACTTCCGCCTATGCCACCTCGTCTTGCTAATTTTTGTTCATTTGTTAGCATATGATTGACCTAAAATTTGTGCTAAGGCATTGGGCCGCTTCATTATCTCTCTTTGCATTTTTTCTATCTCATCGTAGCCTTTTTCTAAGTTCTTAAAATCTTGGTATAATCCAGAGTCATGCTCGTGTATTTTTGGTATCTTAAGCGGGTATTTTTGCCTATATTCTGGGTTTATTAAATCTTCTATGGCTTTATGTTCTTCTTTGAATATCTCCATGCTCTTATCGTAATCCTTTAATGCAGAGATTGCTGCATTTCCCAAAAAAGCCTTAAATTCAGCCCTTTGCTCAGGATTCATAATATTCGTGTTTGTTGATATTAGGCCCTTCCAACCTCTTACCATTCTTGCAAGTTTCGGCTCTATTGTTTTGAGCCTAGATTCTAGCTCACTTTCATGCATAACAGATACTCTGCTTGAGCCAGTCATCTGCTCAAATATCCTATCCATTGCTTGAATACTGGCAGAATCAAAATATGGTTTTAAGCGGGATTTAGCGTCTCCTGCGCTGCTCAAGGTATCCATCACTACCTTCACATTTTTTAAAAAGGGCGAAGTGGCCTTCCATCTTTCTTTCTGCTCTTTTACAAGCGGATGTATTCTATCTACTATTAAGTTCCTAGATTCCCTCTCCATTTGCTCTTTTAATCTGCGCTCTTCAAGCTTTTGATCTTGCACATATTTATAGCTCTCGAGCCTATCTCGCCTCAATGCTTCATCCTTTCTATGGTTTTCATTTCTCTCATGGAGTCTCATAGCATCTTGGTGCCTCATCTCATCTATAACAGCCTTTCTCTTACGCTCATCCTCTTGCTGAATCATCCTCATCATAGCCATTATCTCGCTTGTGCTATCATTTGAAGAGCTAAAATAATCAGTTAAAGGCTTGTTTTCTAATCCTGCCATATCAATAAACACTCTTGTTATTCATGTAATTTATAAATGCATCGCGATATCGTTTATCCTCTTTATCACGCCTGTATCTATCTGCTATGCCAGCTATATTGCCTACTGTATTATTGAATATATTAGCTGTATCGTAGTGGTGCTGACTTGCTGCATTTGCAGAGCTTTGCCCAAAATTTGCCATATTTCTTGCAGCATTTGCGTTAAAGCCACCCATTGCATTCATTCCTGTATTTGCAAAATTAGCCACACCTGAGGCATAAGTTTCTGGCAACCTTTGCGTCTGACTTAGGGCCGAGGCTCTTGATCCTGCTATTGAATCTCTTGTTTTATTATGTATATCAGCAAGCTGGCTGTAGGTATTTAGCTGATTATTATGCAGAGCATCTGCTGCCATTTGATTCCCCGCGCTAGAGCCCCACAATCCCTGCTTCATGAGCATTGGCCTCATCTTTCGACCTAAACTTTCATTAAGAGCCCAAACCATTGGGTGATTTGCAAAATTCTCAGGCGTTATCCTGCTTTGCTCATGTTTGCCAAGCTCTTCAACTAAGCTAGATGATAATTTCTTGGAATCTTCATAAAATGGCTTCGAATATTCGCTCAAGAACTTTGAGAGCTTCTCTCCCTCTGTGTGGTAATGCTTAATTGTCTCTTGCCTAATCCTTTCTTGCTCCCGCATTGCTTCTCTCAAAGCTTCTTGCTGCGCCCTTGATGCATTTTTAGATCCAAAATAACTAAATAACCCTCCAAGCCCAGCTCCTAAACCTCCTAATATTGCACCCAACATACCTAAATAACATCATAACGCTTTGCTAGCTAGCAATTATAATGGCTTTTTATTTGCTATGCAAATGGAAGCTTAAAGAGAAAACCACTTTACAAATTGGAAGATGTACAGCAATTTCTTAAGGACAATTACAAATAAAGCTATAACCAACCCCAATCCAGTGGGCCGTCAATTTGCGCGTCTTCTTTCTTTAGCTCAAAAGCAGTACTATCAAATGATTGGCATAAAGAAATAAATTCAACATATTCAGATACAGAATGATAAACATTGCCATCAATTTCGAATCCTTCGCTCTGTATTGCACCAAGCTCTTTTATAAATTTTTGCATCAATGCTTGATCATCAACTGCAGACTTTTTTTCTAATTCTCGATTCTTTACTTCATAACCAGTATCACCTAATTCTCCGTGATCATGACCTAGTATCGACTTATAAAGAATTCTGCAAGCTTCTGGAAAACGGCCCTCTTCTAAGAGTAGACCAATACCACGGATAGCTTCCATGAAACTACCACCAGCCGTATTTCCGTTTGCATTTTCCACAAACAACGCATTAATTTGGCTATTGGTAGCTCGAGCTAACTGAGCTAAGTTATGCACAATAAATCTACCACAATCATAATCATTGGATTGCTGAGTTATACTTAAATCCAAGAATTGAGCATTAGCATCTATTTCAGTAATTGCTGTAATAAAGAGGGCAGCATTTGGGTATAACTCAAGATTATTGCCGAGTGGATCAATGTATATTATTTGCACATTACCATTATCTCCAAGTCTAAATAATGCACTTACCCAATGATTCCCATTAACATTTATTGGCATCATTGCAACTTCGCCATTTAATGCTGTCTGCATGGCTGCATATATATTACTCACAAGCAGGGCGGTATTTTCAAATTGAGTTTGTGCTATTAGCTCGGCCCCAGAAGTATTTATAGTAGGATCGCGAAGCAAAGTATTAATATCATCCTCGGAGTACCAATAATCTGCTGCTGCATCTTTAACTTTTTCATTTTTAACACCGCTTACTGCCTTAAAATACCCCTTAGTCAATCGCGCCTTCAAGAGCGGAGTATAGTCAACTCCATCACTATTTTTAATAAATTGAGCTGGACTGTATATAAAGCTACCTTCTTTACCTTCCCTAAAATCAAAAATTCCATTTAAATCTGCATCCCTATCTGCACGAGTCTCAAAATTTAAGCCAGAACAGCTACCAAAAATATGAGGTAACAATTTAATAGAAGTACCGCAACCCAAGCATGGCGGCTTATTATTACCTATGTACCAGTTATTATTACTACCCGAACCTCTAGAGCCAGAATCCTTTAATAAGGAAGCTGATTCGCCAAAATCTACAGCGTCCTCAGGTTGCTTATTTATATATTTTTGAATATAATCATCTATAACATTCATCTCTGCATGCGTATCAGCATCTGCTTTTCCTTTTAATATTTCATAATTATCATTCTTTAAATAGTTAAGTAATTCCTTATTCTTTTTCAATGTATCCACAAATGTGTCAAATCTCCCCCCTGAGACATTAGACACATTTGTTAATTTACGAGAAATGTTGGATCTATTGCTACCACCGAGACTACCTTCATTAAAAGAGCGCCCATGGGAGGTGGTTGATCCTTTACCTGAATTACCAGATTTTTTAACTAAGCTACTACTGCTTTCAGAAGTACCTCCTTTTATTATCTCATTAATAGCTTCGTCTGAACCAGAGTCAATTAAGTTCTGTAATTCCCCAAGCTTTTCGGTTTCAATGAGCGCAGAAATGGTATCTAAAGCTTTTTTAACAAACTCCTCATTAGAATTTCCGTTAATACCTATTAATAGTTTTCCTACTATCTTATTTATAAAAACTGCTACAGAAGGCGTAACCTTTTGATTTATATTACTTTGATTGTCCTTGAGCACCTTAAGCCTTTCAAATTTATCATCTAAATAATCTTTACCATATTTATTAAGTAATTCTCGATGTATACTTCCCTCTTGCTCTTCAAGTATCTTGTGTATCTTTAAAAGCAAACCAGTACGCTGCCCCACTTCGTTCTTGGCAAGCTTTTTTTTCATACTATTGACTTGCTCTCTGAGTTTTTCATCCTTTATATCTCTTGATGTGATATCAACTTCTTTCGAGGACAATCTTGTTACTTTGTATTCTAGATATTCATCTAATTTGAAATATTTTAAAAGCGCAATATCACTATATTCAAGAATGTGGTTCGCTGAATTATCACAATTTTCCTGTTCTTGTATTTTTTTGGCCCTAGCCTGAACTATTGTTGCAAGATTATCTAAAAAGCCATTCAAACCTTTAGGTTTATTCAGAAGAATATCTTCATCAAGCTGACTACTCGATGTATAGGAATCAGATTTATTTTGTTTATCATTCAAAGGCTTATGATGTTTACTATTTTTTCCTTTATGTTTTTTACTTTTTTTATCACCTTTACTTTCTTCATTACTTCTCCCTTTTTTAGGCTTATTTTCCCCATTCTTACCAAACTCATAAATAGGTATGTCAACGTCATCATCACCAAATCGTACCTCTCGCTCACTTGATTGCTCTCTAAGTAGATGCGATATAATTTCTCTTGATTCCCCAAAATCATTAATAAACTCAGCACCATCTACTACATCGTCTCGCTTGCTTAATAATAACGAATGCGCTGCATCTGTATCTGGAGAACTTCTAGACCCAGAATTTGGGTTAACCATAATGTCATCAAATACTACTCCTTGAGTACTCTCTCTAATTGGAACTTCTTGAGCATCAGATACATTTGGAGTATTATTACCATCATCGCCTTCTACCTCAATTTTAGCTATAGCAGCACTACCATTAAGTTGAAGAGAACTGTCCAGATTCTCACCTAGAGCATTAAGATTAGGGTCTGCATTTTCATCATTTTGAGAATTGATTACTTTTCTGTTTGTTTTATCTACAAAAAAATCTTTCTGAGCTCCATTTTGAAAACCATTCTTCATCAGCGCAACGCCTTAAAATCACAATATACGCATTATCATACTGCCAAGCTATGAAGGCAATATAATTTATAAAATTTTATTTTAGCTCTTTTAAAGCTACACTACGTGCAGACGATATATTGTTTAGCTTCATACGCTCCCCACTTAACTAAAATATCCTTTACTTCCACCAAATTCCTCACAACCCCAAACTTTGCATCGCAACCCTTAACCCAATAATCATAAAAATCCTTCTGAGATTGGCTCAGTCTTCCTTTTTCAAATTTAACCTCTATAAATCCGTATCCACCATCCCAGAAAAATACAAAATCTGGCACACCAGCAATTACTCCAATGCTGTTTCTTTTGGCTATCATATAGTGGCTTGCTTTTGTGCTAAATTCATTTGCAACATGAAACCATCCGCACTTTAGGGTGCCTTTTAAGCTTTCTGACTTTAAAAAATTCGCTATCTGGCAACATAACTTCTCTTCCCCATTTAGCTTGTGCTCTGCAACGCTTCGCTTGTTTATTCCAAGAACTCTGGTGGCTAAATTAAAATTCTCTGCTTTCATTTTGGTTATTGTTTATCTTGCTCTGGTAGATGTTGTTGTGATGCTCCTCTATGCATCATTTGCTGCTGCATAAGCATTTGTATCTCTGGTAGTTGTTTTGCACGCTCCACTATCACTTCTCTGTTATGTACATCCACCCCTTCGGCAATTAGATCAGAGAAAAAAATGCGGTGATGATCTGGCAATAATTCTACAAAATCTAAGAGGATTTTTTGCTGCTCAGCTTTCTTGGTTTGTTGCGTGACTTCTGCTGTGATTTCAACATCATAATGCTGAAAGTTGCTATTTCTAATTTCTTGCTCTGCTATTTGTATTTTAGCATTTTCCTCAATTAACTTTTTTTTCTGCTCCATGATGGCCATAGGGTCTTGCATTGTAGCATTTAGCATTAAGGCCTTTTCTCTGCCATCTACGTCCCTTATTCTAATTATTCTGAATGTATCAAAAATAGATGGTATGATTTGTAAAAATATTCTGCCAATCTCTTTAAAACTCCTTTGAAAATTATCTAAAAAGTGAAATGTCGAGATATCAGATTGTCCAATTCTTGCAGCTATTGCTCTTCCTGATGTCTCATTGGAGGTATTGCCTAGTTTAGCTGAATATATTCCTGTTGTACTTGATAAATCCTGCTTAACGCCAGTTAAATGCATTGGTATTTCTGGTGGTATCTGAGGAAATGGCAATTTTGTAGGAGGCCCAGCTTCAATCCCATCATTTGTAACTGGATTAAATTCTAAAACTCCATAATTGTACTTATGTGCGGTCTTCCATTTATGTTCAAGGCCATCTAAAGAGCCTTTTGCAGCTACAAATGGCGTGATGGAAGAAAGTAAGACATGCTCAAGTATCGTATTGTTATAGATGTTATACATCCTTTGTGGGTCTTTGGTGTGGCGTATGATGCCGTAATAGATTTTTCTTGAAGAATTGTGATAGCTGGCACCATAGACAGGCACAATTGGTATTTGCTCGCAAGAGAGCTCTTTTTCTTCCAAGATATCGCTGCCTGTGATTTTGTAGTACACTACTTTTGGCACTTTTCGCTTCTGTCTTTTAACTATTTTGGGCTCTGCATAAATTTTTTGATAATCATTTAAATCTTCCCAAAAATGCACGCTGCCATCATCTAGGCCTATGAGTATCTTTTCCTTCTCCTCAATTTTATAATACTCAGCTACTTGTATAAGCTCATAAGGTACCACTATATCACCTTCAAATGAGAAAGAAGAAAGCTCTGCTTTTGGATATTTTGCTATGAAATCTTTTTTCTTAATGTGGTTTAAAATAAAGCACCAGCGCATGTCCTGAGCTATTTTCTTGGCATAGCTTGGGTCTATATAAAGCCTGTTCCATGGCTCTCGTATTGCCTCTATTCTGATTTCTTGATCAAAGCTGGCATAGTGCTGATATTCTGTATGGATTCTAACTGCCCCCATTCCAGTTATCACTGCATCTTCGTATGCTTGGATGGTTTCTGTATTGATATCTGCTCTTCGCTCTATATAAGCAACAATATCCTGCATAATACTAACAGTAGCACCATCAGTAGCACCCACAGGAGCGAGCTTATTAGCAAATTTGTTCTGCCTTTGCTGGTTTACAATGAGCTGTATGAATTGCAACAAGAGGTGAACTGATATACATGGCCTTTTGGCTTCCTTTCTGTCTCTTTTTAAGCTCTCTTCCCACTGGCCTCCCTCTTTGTGAAAAAAGTTATAATCGATTCTGCAGGCAGTGTGATTGTCCTGCCAGTAGATTTTAGCTTCATTGAACCTCTCTTTAGCTTCTTTTAAAAACTCTTCTTGTTGGCTTTTCACTCTGAAAATTATTTCATAACGTTTTGCTAGCTATGCAATATAAGGTATTAATTGGTTTTGCGCAAATGGGGTGAGTTAAGCTTTGAAAGCAATCAATTTATCATGTTAAATCTATAAATCTCAATATATTAAGATTGGTTATTTCGCAGAAATTTTTTGGAAAATTTTTTAGATATCGCGCTTTTATAGGTTATAAAGTGGTTACATCACCAACTTTACAAACACTTTAATTTTACTTTTTATGTAATAATTTTATATCGCTTTAGCTATAGCAT